>JASLAV010000751.1 GCA_030146905.1 Lentzea sp.
CGCCGCCCGCGTCGGTGATCAGGCGATGCTTCGAGCCGGGCCCACAGCTCGTCGGTCAAGACCTCCCGTACCGGAATCACGAGGTAGCAGGACCTCGAACTTCTCACCGCCCAGCGGCTGCCCTCAACACGGCGGCCTGCGAGGTGACTGCGCACCCGGTCATCTGTCCCGGCACTGACCGCATTGCACATCCGGGCAGGCGGCTTCCACGGGTTGGCTCCCTTCACCCGAAAAACGGCACGGGCTCGCCCGCGCCCGACGTCGTCGCGACACGGCGAGAAGCCGGTGACCGCGCCGAGCACGATCAGGCAAGAACTCAGGAGCATCAGGCACGCCCCGTGCGCCACCCGCTGTTTTGATCAAGCGAGTCGAAGGGGAGGGCGATGACCGACGCCACTCGGAGTGAGATTTCTTTGCAGGTGAACGGCACCACGCATCGGTTGGCTGTCGACAACCGCAGGACACTGCTCGACGCGCTGCGGGAGAACACGAGGCACACCGGCCCCAAGAAGGGGTGCGACTTCGGCCAGTGCGGTGCCTGCACGGTGCTGGTGGACGGGAGGCGCGTGGTGTCGTGTCTCACCCTCGCCGTCGCCGCGGAGGGCGCCGAGATCACCACGGTCGAAGGGCTCGCGGAAGCGGACGGCCTGCGCCCGGTACAAGAGGCGTTCGTGCGCCTCGACGGCCTGCAATGCGGGTTCTGCACTCCGGGGCAGCTGTGCTCGGCGGTCGGTGTGCTGGCCGAGCACGCGGCGGGCTGGCCGAGCGCCGTCACCGGCGACGTCTCCCCCGACTGCCCGCACCCTCCGCTCGACGCCGACGAGGTGCGCGAGCGGATGAGCGGCAACCTCTGCCGCTGTGGTGCTTACCCGTCGATCGTGCGCGCCGTCCTCGACGCCGCCGGACGTGAAGAGGTGAAGAGGTGAAGGAGTTCGCGTACCGCCGGGCGAGCGCGGTCCGCGACGCGCTGACCATGGTGGCGGAGCAGGAGAACGCCCGTTTCCTGGGTGGCGGCACGAATCTCGTCGACCTGATGAAACGCGGCGTGGAGGCACCGGACCGGCTGGTGGACGTGCGCTCCCTGCCGCTCGCCGGGGTGCACGAGGCCGGCAACGGCGACTTGGTGATCGGCGCGACGACGACGAACAGCGATGCCGCCGCCCATCCGGAGATCCGCCGCCGCTACCCGGCACTGACCCAAGCGGTGCTGGCCGGCGCGTCCGGCCAGTTGCGCAACATGGCCACGGTGGCGGGAAACCTCTTGCAGCGCACCAGGTGCGCCTACTTCGCCGATCTCTCCTCCGCGTGCAACAAGCGGGTACCCGGCAGTGGCTGCGCCGCCCTGGCAGGCGTGCACCACAACCACGCGATCCTCGGCGCGTCACCGGCCTGCGTCGCCACGAACCCGTCGGACATGGCGGTGCCGATGATGTTGTTCGACGCGGTCGTGCACTACGAGACGTTGGAAGGCGGGGGCGAGATCCCGCTCTCGCGGTTCTACCGCCCGGTGGGCGACACGCCCCACGTCGAGACGACGCTCCCCGCCGGTGCTCTGATCACCTCCGTGACGCTTCCCCGCGCAGCCGCGGGAGAACGGTCGCGGTATCGCAAGGTGCGCGAGCGCGCGTCCTACGCCTTCGCCACCGTGTCCGTCGCGGCAGACCTGGAAGTGCGGTCGGGCCGGGTGCACGCGGTGCGCATCGCGCTGGGTGGCGTCGCCTCGCACCCGTGGCGGGCACGGATCGCGGAAGAGGAACTGCGCGGCGGTCCGGCCGTCCCCGAACGGTTCCGCGCTGCCGCCGAGGCCGAGCTCAGCGCCGCGCGGCCGCTGCCGCACAACGGCTACAAGGTGACGCTGGCACGCAACCTGATCCAGTCCGTGCTGACCGAGCTCGCCCACTGACCGAAGAGGACCGACGAGATGACCACGCACCCACAGGTGCTCGAGGACATGGGCACCGCGCCCGCGATCGGCTCGCCGCGCACCAGGGTCGAGGGCGAGGACAAGGTGAGCGGGAAAGCCCGCTATGCCGGCGACGTCCCGGTCGAGCGGCTCGCCCACGGCGCGGTCGTGACCGCGACGATCGCATGTGGCCGCATCGCCGCCATCGACGCCGGTGCCACCCTCGCGTCCCCCGGCGTGCTCGGTGTGATCGACCACCGCAACGCCCCGCGGCTCAACCCGGAGACCGGCTCGCCCTTCTTCGGCCCGAACGGCCAGTTGCAGCTGTTGCAGGACGACCGGATCACCCACGGCGGTCAGCCCGTCGCGCTCGTCGTGGCGGAAAGTCCCGAGCAGGCCCGTGCCGGAGCCGAGCGGTTGCGCCTGTCCTTTGTGGAGGAACCGCACGACATCGCGTTCGGCCCGGACCACCCGGCGGTCCGGCCTGCGCTGCCCGCGTTCGGCCCGGACGCGGACAAGGGTGATCTGGAGGCGGAGCTGGCCGCGTCCGCCGTGGTGGTGGACGAGAGGTACACCACGCCCGCACAGCACGCCTGCGCGATGGAACCGCACACGGCGACGGCGTGGCAGGAAGGCGCCGTCCTGCGCGCGATCGACTCGAACCAGGCGCCGTACGAGATCGCGTCGGTGCTCGCGACGCTGTTCGGCAAGCCCCTGCCGGAGGTTCGCGTCCAGTGCGAGCAGGTAGGTGGGGGCTTCGGGTCGAAGACGGGAGTCGGCCCGCAGCTGATCCTGGCGACGATGGCGACCATGCTCTTCCACCGCCCGGTTCGCGTTGCCCTGACCAGGGAAGAGGTGTTCGTGACGACGTCCGCGCGCCCGAGCACCGATCAACACGTGCGGCTGGGCGCCGACCGCGACGGCAGGCTGCGGGCGATCGGCCACGAGGCAGCGTTCGAGATCTCCGGCAGATCCGAGTTCATCGAGAACTGCGTGGAGATCGCCAAGACCCTCTACGCCGCCGACGCGATTCGCACCAGGCTCAACGTGGTGCCGCTCAACATCCTGCCCGTTGCCTCGGTGCGCGCGCCCGGTACCGCGCCCGGCTCCTTCGCGCTGGAGTCCGCGATGGACGAGCTGGCGGAGCGGCTGGAGATGGATCCCCTGGAACTGCGGCGGCGCAACGAACCGGAGACCGGGCCGGTGTCCGGTCTGCCGTTCACCAGCCGCAAGTTCCAACTCTGCCTGACCGAGGGCGCGCGGCGGTTCGGCTGGGCCGGGCGCGACCACCGCCCCCGCCGGCGCCGGGAAGGCTCCCTGCTGATCGGCACCGGTGTGGCCGGCACCTCGTTCCTCACCACCGCGTTCCCGTCGTCGGCGACGATCACGGCAGAGCAGGACGGGACGTTCACCGTGGCCATCGCCGCGATCGACATCGGCACGGGCGCGCGGACGGCGTTGCAGGCGATCGCCGCCGACGCACTGCGCGTCGGCTGGGACAGGATCGACCTGAAGATCGGCGACAGCGCGATCGGCCCGGCCTGGCAGGCCGGTGGATCGCTCGGCACGACGTCGTGGGGCTGGGCGATCGTCGCGGCGGCGAGGGACCTGCTCGCGAAGCTCGAGTCCGGGCCCGCGTTGCCGGTGTCGGTCACCTCCGACACCACCGAGGAGATCATGTCGCGACCGCATCGCGAACGGCACTCCTACAGCGCCGTGTTCGCCGAGGTGGCCGTCGACCCCGCCACCGGGGAGGTGCGGGTGCGCAGGCTGGTCGGCCGGTTCGCGGTCGGGCGCGTGGTGAACCCGCTGATGGTCCGCAGCCAGCTCACCGGCGGCATGATCATGGGCCTGTCCATCGCGCTGCAGGAGGAGATCGTGCGCGACGAGGTCAGCGGCAGGCACGTGAACGCCGACTTCGCCGGCTACCACTTCGCGGCGAACGCGGACGTGCCCTTCATCGACGCCGACTTCGTCGACGATCACGAACCCGACGACCCGCTCGGATTGAAGGGACCGGGCGAGATCGGCACGGTCGCGGTCGCCGCTGCCATCGCGAACGCCGTCTGGCACGCCACCGGCAAGCGCCACCGGGAGCTGCCGATCCGGCTCGACCGCATCATCGAGGACTGACGGCCGTGCTGCGGGAGATCTGGCCGTTCGTGCAGGCACAGCGCTCCGCCGGCGAACCGGAAGTTCACCGTGAAGGGCGGCAAGCAGGTTCCCGTTCCTCCCCATCTGGAACGGCGCATCGAGAAGGGAGCGGCCGGACCAGAGCTGATCTGGCCCCCGTGGCGCCGTTCTCGCGGCGGGTGGTGATCGCGCCACGCGCGGCCGGGGCCACTGCACCGGGCACGTCGTAGGCCATCACCCGGAAGCCGTTGCCGGCGACGATCTGTCCGAACACGACATTCGTGGCGCCGGGCAGGTGGGCGGGCATGCCGAAGTCATCGCAGGTGGCGATGGTGAGCTGCCCACCGGACACCGACTGGTGGAAATTGAGTGCCGCACGGGCGTCGCCATGGAAGTTCAGGTGAGCGACGGCGTTGAGCGACATGACGTTCCGGTCCTTCGCGAGTGGTTCTTGTCGCCGGGACTTCCGGCGACAAGAACACCGTTTCGCAAGCACCGGTCAAGGCTTGTCCTCTACGCACGGCGCGGGTCAGGACACAGCAGTCCTTACCCACCGGAGGATCGCCGCGTTGGTCTCGGGCGCGTTCTTGTGAAATGGTGCGGTGCCGGAATACAGACATGATCATCTCCATTGGGACGGCCACATGCTCCGGGTAGCACTGTGGTGCGCGGGTGGGGCTTGATGTCGCGAAGCTTCGGAACGTGCACCGGCTCGGAGGATGCGGCGGTGGCGGCGGGCTTCGACGGCCCAGATCGCGACAACGGCGTCCGATGCCCGAGCGGGCGCTCAGTCCTGCGGGCTGCCGAACCAGCGGGCGGCGGCGCGGGCGAACTCGTCGCAATCGGGGGTGTCCTCGTCGGCCCACGCCACGATGCCGTCGGGACGGATGAGCAGGGCGCGGAATCCGAGGTCGTTGCGCACCTGGCCGGCGGCGTAGCGGATCCTGCCTTCCCAGTACTCGGTGACGACCTGCAGCGCGCGGTCGCTGCTGAAGTCGAGCGCGATGCCCTGGCCCTGGTGCATCAGGTCGCCGAGGCTGGTGCCGTCCTCGAAGCGGAAGTCCGGGGAGGTCCGGCCGACCAGCGGGTGCTCGCTGTCCAGGTCGTAGCGGTCGAACAGGCCCGACGTCTTCCGGTACACGTGCGTCGTTCCCTCGGGAGTGCTCATCAGGTCGTGGATCAGCTGCCGTAGCGCGAGGGCATTGGGGCCCGGCTGCATGGTCGCCACCTGGGCACGTGACCAGTCAAGCACGGAGGCGCCGACCGGGTGGCGCTCGCTGGTGTAGGTGCCGAGCAGGCCGTCGGCGGCATGCCCGTGCACGGTGGCGGCGAGCTTCCAGCCGAGATTCACGGCATCGCCGATGCCGATGTTGAGCCCCTGACCCCCGAGTGGGGAGTGGATGTGCGCGGCGTCGCCGGCGAGCAGCACGCGCCCCTTGCGGTAGGTCGTCGCCTGCATCGCACGGTCCGTGAAAGTCGATGCCAGATGAACGCCGGTCAGCGTCACGTCGGTGTCGGTGATGCGCCGCAGGACCGCCTGGAGGTGCTCGCGGGTCAGCGGTGTGGAGCGGTCGAACGTGCCGCCGTCGAAGTCCATCACGCCGAGGTGGCCCTCGAAGGGCGTGCGCAAGTACATGCCATGGGGCGTCAGGTTGAAGCCCAGCGGCAACTGCTGGGGGTGGGCGAACGTCACGCGCGCGACGTAGCCGGTGAACAGCGGATCTGTGCCGACGAACTCGAAGCCGGCGAGGCTGCGCACCGCGCTGCGTCCGCCGTCGCACCCCACCAGCCAGCGTGCCCGGTACTCCTGCCCGCCCGCCGTGACGGTGACAGAGTCCTCGTCCTGCGTCACGGCCGTGACGGGAGCACCCATGCGGATTTCGGCGCCGAGCGAGGAGGCGTGCTCGGCCAGTACCGTGTTGATCGCTTCGAGGCTGGTCATGAAGCCTTCCATCGCCGGGCTGGGCAACCGGGCGGGAAGGGCTGATGTGTCGATGTCGGCGGCGTCGAGGCGCATGCCGGCGAAATGGCTCACGGCACGGGGAGCCGGCGCTTCGGCTGCTTCGGGTTCCGCGTCGACCTTGCTCTCGTCGGCGCGTGAAGCGTTCACCATCGTGGCGAGCAGGCCGCGGCGGTAGAACGCCTCGGCCGACCCGGCGGTCAGGCCCCGCAACCCGAGCGGCAGCGACTTCAACGGCGAGCCGAGTTCGTCGTCCCGCTCGAGGACCAGCACCGAGCAGCCGGACAGGACGAGCTCGCCCGCCAGGAGCAGGCCGACCGGACCGCCACCGGCGACCAGTACGTCATGCATGAGAGATGCCCTTCGCGGAAAGGTCGATGGCAGGCCCGGCGGGAATGAGCGCGGCTAGCGGAGATGGGACAGGCCATTGAGGACGATCGTGAGGCCGGTGAGGAACTGCGCGCGGTCGTCGTGGTCTCTCGCATCGACCACGATGGCGTGGATGAACGGGTACTCCCCGGGATCGAGTTCCCGCCATGCCGTCGACACCGCGCCGAAGAACTCTTCGCGCTTCGTGTCGGGCTGGAGGCCTGAGGTGTCCCCGTCGATGCGGGCGTTCTGGATGACGGCTCCGAGGATGTAGTGCACGACGGTCGACGTCGCGGCGAACCAGGAGGCTCGCGGCACGCTCAAGGCGCCCACCTGGCGGCCGATCCTTTCGAAGATTTCCACGGTCACCCGTCCTGCCGGGTTCCGGACGATCTGGGGGATCAGTCGCGTGGCGAGCCACCGGTGTTCCGCCATCGCGTCGAACAGGGCGAGCGCGACCCCGCGGATCTCGTCCTCGGGCGCGGCCACCGCGCGGGAGGGCTTGGTCGCCAGAGCCGCGATGATGACCTTTTCGGTCGCTGCGTCCAGCAGTTCGTCCCTGCTGCCCACGTGGTAGTAGATCGCCCCCGACCCGGTTGCCAGGCTCTCGGTCATCGCCCGGACCGTCAGAGCGTCCTCACCGGCCGAGTCAAGCAGCTCGATCGCGGTGTCGAGGATCTGCTCCCGGGAGAGCACCTGGTTACGCCGCTGAGGACGGCGGGCGCGCGTTGCCATACGTCGACACCAGCCAACTTTGGATCGCTGCACCAAATTGGTGCACTGCTCCAATCTTCGCTCGGCCGTCGGGTGTGGGCCGTGCGGCGACTGGGAACTTGCCGAACTCCAGCGGATCGAGCGGCGGTGACAGCCGGCTTCGGCGGCGTTGGGACGGGTAGTCGAGCACACGGTGCTCGCGGCCGACGACAAGCAGTCGGCCTTCACGTACACGTTCCTGCGGAACACGCTGGGAGAGTGACGCCGGTCACTTCACCCGGTCATCCGGGGACGCGAGCGGCGTCCCCGGACAACAACTAGCGTGAACCGGATCGAGGAACGCAGAGCACACCAGGCGCAACGCGCTCCGGACGTTGACGACACCCGTCCCGACCTCGCCAACGCCGAGCCGACCGCCGCGTTCGCCAGGCTGTTCGACACGCACGCCCGTGCCCTGCACGGTTACCTGGCGGGCCGGGTCGGCGTCGACATCGCCGACGACCTGGTCGCGGAGACGTTCCTGGTGGCCCTCCGCAGGCGCGCGAGCTACGACCCCGAGCAGTCCCCCGTCCGCGGCTGGCTGTACGGAATCGCCACCAACCTGGCGCGCAACCACGTCCGCACGGAGATCCGCGGCTACCGGGCTTCCGCTCGCGTGCACGCCCTTCGGGAACCGGGCGTCGAGCACGACGCGCAGATCGTCGACCGCTTGGACGCCCAACGGTCGTCCAGGCACCTGGCCGACGGGCTGGCCTCGCTCACCGAGCAGGAACGCGACATCTTGCTGCTGACGTCGTGGGCCGGGCTGGAGCCGATCGAGGTGGCCGCCGCTCTCGGCGTGCCGGCAAGCACTGTCCGGTCACGTCTGCACCGGGTGCGCCACAAGCTCCAAGCACACCTCCGCACCGCTCAAGAGGAGAACCGCGATGACTGAGCGCGGCGACCACAACCCCGATCGTCAACTCGACGAGGCGCTCGCCTCGTTGCACCTGGAGGCGCGCATGTCCAACCGATCACTCGACGACGCCCGCGAGAAGCTGATGCGGGAAGCGTCCGCGCAGGGTGCCCCGGCGGCGAAGTCGCCCTTTCGCCGTCGTGGCCTGGTCGTCGGCGTGGCAGCGGCGGCGGCGGTCGCGGTCGCGGGAGGCGTCGTTGTCCTCGGCGGGGGCGGCGGAGCACCGGCGCAGCCCGTGGCCCAGCCGACCACCACGCAGCAGCCCACCAAGCGCGACGTGTCGCTCCTCTCGGCGTCCCAGGTCCTGAACGACGCGGCGAACAAGATCACCGCCAAGGACCCGGAACTGAAGCCGGGCCAGTACCGGTACATCGAGGTCAAAGGCTCCTACCTGCGCGGATTCCAGACCGGGACCCCGCAGGGAGTCGTGAGCGCACCGACCGGCTACACCTACCTCGCCGACGTCACCTACCAGACCTGGATCCCGGCGGACGTGACGCAGGAGTGGCTGGAGAAGCGCGTCCCCGGTGCCGCGAAGCTGATCGGCAGTTCCATGCCCGCGGCCGAGGTGCCCGCGTACCAGCCGCAGGACACCGACACGGGCGAGCGGCGCGGCGCGTGCGGCGACTTCTTCCCCAGGTCCCAGCCGAAGAAGGTGTGCGGCGACGCCACCGACTCGGGGCAGCCCGCGTTCTACGCGAACCTGCCGCGCGACCCCGACCGACTGCTGGCGTGGCTGAAGGACTACACCTCCCGGCGCGGCTCGTCCCCGAGCACGATGTTCCACTTCGGCATCCAGTTCCTGAACTCCGGGATCATCCCGGCCGACCTGCGCAGCCCCCTCCTGCGCGCGATGTCGAAGATCGACGGCGTGAAGGTCGTCGAGGAGGCGACCACCCCGGACGGGCGCAAGGGCCTCGCACTCGGCCTGGAGAGCGACCAGGAGCGCCGCGACCTGATCGTGGACCCGGACAAGGGCGAGATCATCGGTGAGCGGACCGTCGCGAAGACGCAGGCGGACTACCCGTGGATCAAGCCCGGTACCGTGACCAGCAGCGTTTCCGTGACGACGAAGGTCGCCGACGCCATCGGCGTGGTACCGGCGGGTTAGTCGGGGAACAGGCGCAGGACTCGTCGCGTGTCCCTCGACCGAGATCACGCCATGCGGCTGCAGCACCAGGCCCGATGTCGTCTTGTTCCTGGCGTCATTGGCGAGTTACGGTGCGACAAAGACAAGCAGTACGAAAGGAACACAGTGAAACGTCGCCTTGCTGCCGCGGTCTCAGCTGCGCTGGCCATCGGAATCATCGGCGCAACTCCGGCTTATGCGATCAATGAGGTGAACATAGTCACCTGCACCTTCGAGGGTGGATATTTGGTGGTGGGCTTCCAGGAGCCGGGAGCAACACTCGGGACCAGGCGCTGCTTTGCCAACTCCGGCGAAACCAACATCAACCAGGGGTACGTCAACAGCTTCAGCAGCGGCAACAACGCAGGCTGGTTCGTCTACAACCCGGGCGACGGCTACGAGTACCGCCACTTCTTCCCCAAGTATGAAGTGAAGAACAAGTACTACGGAAAGATTTACGAACTTCACATCTACTAACTCGACGCGGACTCGCCATAACCTCAGGCATCGGGGCACACCGGCGTACAGGATCTACAACGCCCCGGCGCGCTGACCCGGCTTCGGGGACTGCTGTGCGCCAACGCAGCCGCACAACACGTCCCGACTACAAGTAACGTATCTCGGGTAACATTAAGTCAATAATGCCCTGCTGGCCGACATCGATTCCCCTTTTGCGGCAACAGATCTTGCGACCGCGAGCCAGGTCAGATCCAGCAGCGTGGACCGGCGCGGCCCGAAGCAGACGCAGTAGCCCGCACCGCCGCGTCCACACTGGACACGTCGAGGTCGTGGAGTTCGGACTCCGTGGTGAGTTGCTCCTCTACCAGCACCCCCGTCGGCGTGCTCGCCGAGCACGGCGGACAGCCCGACGATCTGCCCAGCCGCGTGTCGGGCTTCAGCAGGGTCACCAGGCCACCATCGAGGCCACGCGGGAAGAGAAACGCCGCCGACGGCAGGAAGCTCTCCATGAAGAACCCGGGCTTGAGCAACGTCCAGCGCTCGAAACCCGCCTCGCGGAGCCGGTCCTGGATCGTGGCTCTGCAGCCCGTTCGATGATCACGGCGTCCACCCCGCTCGGCGCAGCGTCGCAGTTCCACAACCAAGTTCAACTCGCCTGGAGCAGGGGACGTCTGAACTTCGTTAAGGTGTCAACCGTGGGAAAGGGCATAAACAAGGAACGGATCGTCGCGGCAGCGCTCGAGCTGCTCAACGACAAGGGCATGGACGCACTGACCGTTCGCGCGCTCGCCGCAAGGCTGGACGTGCGGGCACCGGCGCTGTACTGGCACGTCCGCAACAAACAGGAACTGCTCGACGAGATGAGCACGTTCGTCATGCGCCGCGTCACGGACGCGCTGTCGGCCGTTCCGCCAGACGCCGGCTGGCGCGCCAGCCTCGCCGACTACGGCCGCGCCCTGCGCACGGAATACCTGTGCTACCGGGACGGAGCCCGCATCTTCAGCGGCACGCGCCTTTCCGACCCGGACGTGGTGAAGGCCAAGGAAGCTTGGCTCGCGCGCTTCATCGAGGCCGGATTCACCCTTGCCGATGCCGACGACGCCCTCGACGTCGTCACCGCGTTCGTCGTCGGCTTCGTCATCGAGGAACAGGAGCGAGTGCAGTCGGAGGAGACCACCCCGGGTCGCTACTCGCTCGCCGAACGCGATGCCTGGCTGGGTGAGGGAGCCGATCTGGTCAAGGCCGCGGGTCGCCTGCCCGATGACCGCCACACGCGGTTCGAGCGGCACCTCGACATCGTCCTCGACGGCCTCGCGGCCCGGTTGCAGCGCTGACCGCCATGGCTCGCACCGTGCTCGTCGCAGACGACGACCGCGCGACGAGACCGTGCCCGCGGAGCTCGACGCGCATCTGATCTCTGGCGCAGGACACTGCGGTAGCGGATTTCCTGCGTCTCGACGACAACCTGCTCTCGATCACGGCCTGAACCAGCCCGCCGCTCCGGGAGATCGCCGATGATCCTGGCGCCCTGCCGCTTGGGTGAACCGCCTGCCTGTTGCCGAGAAGAACCGGCCTTGGGGCGGATGCTCGAGAGTGCGGCCGCGAGGGTGCGGATGGAGTCGTTGCGCCGCTTCCGCGACGCCTAGTTTCAGGGCATCCCGGCGGGCGCGGGTCAGCTCCTGCACGCCGCCGTCGACCCCACGACGCGGTATCCCTCGGGCTCCAGCGCACGACCCGGCGATTCGCGCGGATCGCGCGGTCATCGTCCGCGACGAGCACGGTGCAGGTCACCGAACCTGCTCCGTGCCGGCCCTTCGACGCCCCAGCTGCCCGCGGGTCCGTTCGGAACGATGCCGGGATGCCGTTCGAGTCGTCCATCACCGTCGTCGCCCAGGTGTTGGGCGTCCTCGCTCCGAGCGTCCTTTGCCACACTTGACACCTTAACAATGTTCAGGCACGGTGAGTGCCAGACGAGGTGAACATAGTTAAGGAGTCTCTGGTGCATGCGGCAGTAGTCAGCAATCCGGACGCCACCCCCGTCCGGGCGGACTTCCCCGGTCCACAGCAGCAGCCGGAGAAGGAACCGCTGCGGCTGGTGGGTGCGGGTCTGCACCACGTCGTCCGCGCTGGTCACCGGCGGCCACTACGGCAGCGGCGGTGCGCATCCGCCGGTCCCGGGGCCGCACGCTGTGGCCCGGGCCTAGGACGGGCGCCTGGTCCACACGGGTCTCGCCCGGTCGCCGTGGGCACGAATCCCGTTGCCGAGGCCGCGTTGCTGCGCAGCCGTCGGATCCGGCTGGCCGGCAGCGGCGCGGGCTCGGTCTCGAAGGTCCGGATGATCGCCGGGGTTCCCGAGATCATCGCCCGGTTCGGCGACGGGACCTTCGACGCGCCGTACGCCGTCCATCGGCTCAGTCACGTCGGCGAGGCATGGGCGCACCAGGGGCGGACCCGTGCCGTCGTCCCGAACTGACCGGGACCGATTCGAGGAGTGCGGAGGGCGGCATCGTGCAAGGCGCGCATCAGTTGACGGCTGACGTCGAAGGCGGACCCCAGGCCTCGGGGCAGCTCGGTTCCCGCAACCGCATCATGATCGGGGTACTGCTGGTCTCCACGTTCGTCGTCTTCCTCAACGAGACGATCATGGGCGTGGCGCTGCCGGTGCTCATGACCGACCTGCAGATCGAGGCGAGCGCAGGGCAGTGGCTCACCGCGGGCTTCCTGCTCACGATGTCCGTGATCATCCCGGTCACCGGGTTCCTGATCCGGAGGGTGCCCACGCGCGCCCTGTTCGCCACGGCCATGGTGTTGTTCAGCGCGGGCACGCTGGTCGCGGCGGTCGCGCCGGGCTTCGGCGTGTTGCTCGCCGGCCGCGTCGTGCAGGCCGGCGGCACGGCGATCATGATGCCGCTGCTGATGACCACGGTGTTGACGCTGGTGCCGGTGGCCCGCCGGGGTGCCCTGATGGGCAACATCGCGATCGTCATCTCCGTCGCACCCGCGATCGGGCCCACGGTGTCGGGCGTCGTGCTGGACCTGTTCGGCTGGCGCTACATGTTCTGGCTGGTGCTGCCGATCGCGCTCGCCGTGCTGGTGCTGGGGCTGCGGAGGATCACGAACGTCGGGGAGACCACCGCGGCGCCGATCGACATGGTGTCCGTGGTGCTCTCCGCGCTCGGCTTCGGTGGCCTCGTCTACGGGTTGAGCAGCCTGGGCCACTCCGGTGGCACGTCGCAGATCACGGTGTGGGCCGCATTCGCCGTCGGTGTCGGGGGCCTGGTCGCGTTCGTCGCCCGGCAGCTGGTGCTGCAGCGGACCGACCGCGCCCTGCTGGATCTGCGCGCGTTCCGGTCGCGGACGTTCACGGTCGCGAGCGTGATGATGATGCTGACGATGGCCATGCTGCTGGGCATGTCCGTCCTGCTGCCGATCTACCTGCAGAGCGTGCTGATGCTGGAGCCGCTCACCACGGGCCTGCTCCTCCTGCCGGGCGGGCTGATCATGGGTGTGCTGGGGCCAGCCGTCGGGCGGCTGTACGACCGGTTCGGTGCGCGGACGCTGCTCGTGGCCGGCACGGTCGCCACCAGCGCGGCGCTGTGGTCCGCGACCCTGTTCACCGCCGGGAGCTCGCTGCCGCAGGTGGTCGGGTTCCACCTGCTGCTGTCGACCGGACTGGCGTTCGTGTTCACGCCGCTGTTCGCCGCGGGCC
>JASLAV010000821.1 GCA_030146905.1 Lentzea sp.
CCGAGGTAGCGTTCGCGGGCCTCGTCGGAGACACCGCAGTCGCGCAGGCCCTCGTGCGCCATCGGCAGGAGCCGGCGCAGCACGAGCTCGTCCGGCGGGATCCAGCCGATGCCCGGCCAGTACAGCTGGGCGTGCATGCCGTGCCTGGCACCGGTGTAGAGGTTCTCCTCGGCCGCCTGGAACGACATCTGCGTCCACAGTGGACGTTCCTGCGAGGTGAGCGCGCGCTGCGCGCCGTAGAAGAAGGCGGCGTTGGCCATCGTGTCGAGCACCGTGGGGCCCGCCGGCAGGACCCTGTTCTCGACGCGCAGGTGCGGCACGCCGTCGACGACGTCGTAGACCGGGCGGTTCCAGCGCCAGATCGTGCCGTTGTGCAGGCGCAGCTCGGAAAGACGAGGCGCGCCACCGGCTTCGAGGACCTCCAACGGGTCCTCGTCGTCGGTTTCGGGCAGCAGGCTGGGGAAGTAGCGCACGTTCTCCTCGAACAGGTCGAAGATCGACGTGATCCACCGTTCACCGAACCACACGCGCGGGCGGACGCCCTGGTTCTTCAGCTCGTCGGGCCGGGTGTCGGTGGCCTGCTGGAACAACGGGATGCGCGTCTCGTGCCACAGGGCCTTGCCCAGCAGGAAGGCGGAGTTCGCGGCGATGGCGACCTGGACGCCAGCCAGGCACTGCGCGGCGTTCCAGTGCGCGGCGAAGTCCGTCGGCTCGACCTGGAGGTGCAGCTGCACCGAGGTGCACGCGGCCTCCGGGAGGATCGACTCCGCGTAGCTCAGGAGCTTCTCCGGCGCCTTGCCCGGCATCGCCGAGCCTTCCATGTGCAGCACCATCTCCTCACCGCGGGCGGCGAAGATGGTGTCGTTGAGCAACGCGTACCGGGGCGCGTCGGAGAGCCACCTGCGGTCGAAGTGCCTCTCCCGCAACGTGGGCAGCACGCCGATCATGGCGAGGTTGGCGCCGACGTCGTTGGCCTTCGAGTCGGCGCTGCCGAGCGAGGAGCGCAGTTCCTCTTCCAGGCCAAGCATTTCACCCCCCGCCAGCTCGCGCGGCGGGACGTTGATCTCCAGGTTCTGCTGTCCCAGCTCGAGCGTGTAGGAGGGGTCGTCGATCTTCTCGAGCACTTCCGAGTTCGCCATCGCGGGACGCATCATGTCGTCGACGAGGTTCAGCTCGATCTCGAGCCCCATCTGCCGACGGGGAAAGGAGAACGTGTCTTCGGCCAGCATCGTGGCCAGTGCGTCGAGACTCCGCTGCATCTTCTCGCGATAACGCTGGCGATCGTCTCTGGTGAACGTGCGGCTGGACACTTCACTTCCCATGCCGCTACCCCTTCGCTCGGCGCCGGTGGGCGCGGGCAGGCGGAACGCTCAACGTGACACAGGCGAAACATCCTTTCCATCGCCCAAATCGGTGCTCTCTGTCACGTCGACATGACTGCCAGCGATCATCCGCTGGTCGGGCGCGTGCGGTTCCGCCCTCCGGACTACCTCGCCTGTTCCACGACACGCCGGATGCGAAACTTCCGCCGTGGCGAAGGTGATCGAGATCAACGACCCGGCTGATGCGAGGCTGGACGACTTCCGCGACCTCTCGACGGCCGACCGCAGGCCAGACCGGCCGGGGGGACGCGGTCTCGTGATCGCCGAGGGTGTCGTGGTCGTGGAACGTCTGCTGGCTTCGCCGTACCCGGTGCGCGGGCTGCTCGGGGTGCGGCGGAGGATCGAGGCGCTGGACCTTTCTGACCTGGACGTTCCCGCTTACGTGACGTCAGCGGAGGTTATGGCGTCGGTCGTGGGGTTCCACTTGAACCGGGGTGTACTGGCCGCCGCCGACCGCGCTCCCGCGGTGTCGTTCGACGAGCTGGCCGACCGGTCGACGCGCCTGGCCGTGCTGGAGGGCGTCGGCGACCACGAGAACCTGGGCTCGATCTTCCGCAACGCGGCGGCACTGGGCGTGGACGGTGTCGTGCTGGGGCCCGGCTGCAGCGACCCGCTGTACCGGCGCAGCGTGCGGGTGTCGATGGGGCACGTCCTGCGCGTGCCGTTCGCTACCACGGATGAGTGGCCCGCGGCGCTGAACATGTTGAGGCACAAGGGGTTCACAGTTGCCGCACTGACGCCGCGCGATTCCGCTCTGCATCTTGCAGATGCCAATTTGCGCGGCCGGCGCGTGGCCGTGCTGCTGGGGTCCGAAGGACCGGGCCTGACCGACGAGGCGATCGACGCCGCCGACATCGCGGTGCGCATCCCGATGTCGTCCGGCGTGGACTCGCTCAACGTCGCCACCGCGGGCGCGGTGGCGTTCTACGCGTTGCTCTAGTAGTGCTTTGTTAGGTGTTGCTGACCTGGGCTGTTGATGTTGTGTGTGTTCGGGTCTGGACAGGTTGTCGGCAGGTGTGGCAGACGCCTGTCCAGACCGCGAGTAAGGCCTGGAGTTCGCGCAGGACCGCGTAGAGCGTCAGGCCTGCGCAGGGACTTTTGGGGTGCGGCGGAGCTGGGTGCAGATGGCCTGGGCGACAGCGGCGAGGGTGACGTGGCGGTGCCAACCGAGCCAGGAGCGGCCTTCGAAGTGGTCCAGGCCGAGACCGTCCTTGAGCTCGCGGTAGTCGTGCTCGATGCGCCAGCGGATCTTGGCCAGCCGAACGAGATTCCGCAGCCGGATGTCCGTAGGCAGGGTGGACAGCCAGTAGTCGGTGGGCTCGGATTCGCCCGGCGGCCATTCGACCAGCAGCCAGCACTCGGGCAGGCTCCCGTCCTCGGCTCGCGGGATGTTGCGGTTGGCCGGGCGGACCCGCAACGCGAGGAACCGCGAGCGCATGCTCGCGGTCGGGTTGCCCGGTGACTTCTTCGATCTGTGCCGCCAGACCACGAACCGGCCCGCCGATCGTCCAGCGTTCATGGCCAGGGTCTTCAGGTCGACTGGCTTGTCCTGATAGCGCGGTCCGGGTGGGCGGCCGTTGCCGGCCCAGGCCGCGGTGGCCGGCACGGCCTCGGCGGGGTGGGCGGTCGCGGCCGGGCTGACGGCGAGCACGTAGGTCAGGCCGCGTTCGGTCAGGCCGAGGCGGAATTCGGTGGCGTCGCCGTAGCCGGCGTCGGCCACCACTGGCCGACGCGGTAGGCCCCACTCGGCGGTGACCTCGTCGAGCATGTCCAGCGCCAGCCGCCATTTCTCCCGATGTCGCACCTCGTCCGGGATCGCACTACGGGCCCGGCGCGCCCGGATCTCATCGGCGGTCCGTTCATCGGCGGCTTTCTCGTCGTCCCACGACTCCGGCAGGAACAATCGCCAGTCGATCGCCGCCGAGGCCCAGTCGGTGACCGCGTGCACGCTCACCCCGATCTGACAGTTCCCCGTCTTGCCCAGCGCACCGCAGTACATCCGTGCCACACCGGGAGAGTCCTTGCCATCCTTGGGAAAACCGGTGTCGTCGATGACCAGCGCGTCCGGATCGACGAACCCCGCAGCCCACCCGGCCAGACGCCTCCGCACCTCGACGTGATCCCACGTCGAGGTGCTCACGAACTGCTGCAACTGTTGATGATCGACCCCGAGCCGCTCCGCCATCGGCTGCATCGACTTGCGCTTGCCATCCAGCATCAACCCACGCAGATACAGCTCGCCCTTCGCCCGCTGATCACGCCGCGCGAACCCACCGAACATCGATGCGGCGAAGTCCTCGATCACCGGCCGAACCAAAGCCATCTCCTCCGGAGTCACCCCATAAGAAGATCACATCGCCCGGTCGACGCCGGCACCACACCTAACAAAGCACTACTAGAGCAGTGTGAAGATCAGCGCCAGCCAGGCCACGAGCACACCGGTGACCACGCCGTAGGCGACCCAGCGCCACACCGGCACCCTGCGCCCCAGCCACACCGACGGCGCCAGACCACCGACCACCAGCACGTTCGCGACGAGCGCGAGCCACCTGCTGGTCTCACCGAGGCCCAGCGACAGCGACACCACGGTCACCGCGACGATCGCGGCGGTGATGACGGTGACCGTGAGCCCGGTGCCCCACGGCGTCGGCTCCGGCTCCTCGTCCTCGACCAGGGTCTGCACCGGCGCCTTGGCGGGAGCCTCCGGCGCGTCGACGCTCACCAGCTCCCCGCTGACCGGATCGGTGTACTGGACGGGGGCGTTCATGACGGCCGCGATCCTGCCGGCCAGCTGCTTGCCCCTGCGCGCGATCAGCGCGTTCGCCAGACCGTCCGCCGGTGTCTCGGTGCGCACCACCGCGTCGGCCACCTTCGCCCACTCGTGCAGTGCCTCGGCGAGGTCGGCGCCGAGCGGCAGGCTGTGCGGGTCGACCTCGCGCTCACCGGACTCGTCCTCCCCGGCGAGCACGGCACGGCCGTCCCGGACTCGCAACTCCACGAACCCCTCCTAGGTCTCGCCGGCCTCGCAGGAGAACCTAGCGGACCGAGGTTGATCGGGACGACGAACGAGCCCACTCGCGGGAACTCCACCACTCCTGCTCCCGAGGACGGCGACGACCGCCCCCGGCGAACCGGGAGCGGCCGGCTGTCGTGAGGTCGCGTTCGCGCCAGATCCCCATTGGCGCGAACGCGACCGCAGACCTACGCGAGCGAGTCGCGCCAGGCCGTGTGCAGGGCGGCGAACCGGCCCCGCTCACCGATCAGCTCCTCCGGGGAGCCGTCTTCCACCACAATGCCACCATCCAGCACCAGCACGCGGTCCGCGATCAGGACCGTCGACAGGCGGTGGGCGATGATGAGCGCGGTCCGGTCGGCCAGCACTGTCTCCAGCGCGGCCTGCACGGCGCGTTCGGTGGGCACGTCCAGTGACGATGTTGCCTCATCCAGGACCAGCACGGCCGGATCCGCCAGGAAGGCGCGCGCGAAGGCCACCATCTGGCGCTGGCCGGCGGACAGGCGTCCACCTCGTTTGCGCACGTCCGTGTCGTAGCCCTCCGGCAGGGCCGCGATGAACTCGTGCGCTCCCACCTCGGCGGCCGCGGCCTCGACCTCTGCGCGTGAGGCCGACGGGCGGCCCAGAGCGATGTTGTCGGCCACCGAGCCGGAGAACAGGAAGTTCTCCTGGGTCACCATCACCACCGCCCTGCGCAGGTCCTCGTCCGCCACCGAACGCAGGTCCACGCCGTCGAGCAGGACCGCGCCCTCCGACGGGTCGTAGAACCTGGCCACGAGCTTGGCCAGCGTGGTCTTGCCGGCGCCGGTCGCGCCGACCAGCGCCACGGTCTGGCCGGCGGGCACGTCCAGGGAGAACCTGGGCAGCACATGCCGGGACGTCCCGGGGTAGCGGAACTCGACGCCGTCGAAGCGGACCGCGCCCCGTGCGTGCGGCAGCGCCACCGGCGAGGCGGGTTCCGGCACCGACGGCTCCTCCTCCAGCAGGCCGGAGATCTTCTCCAGCGCGGCCGTGGCCGAGGAGTACGAGTTCGCGAACATCGCCAGCTCGTCGAACGGGTCGTAGAAGCGGCGCAGGTACAGCGTGAACGCCGCCAGCACGCCCAGCTCCATCGAGCCACCCGTGACGCGGTAGGCGCCCCAGGCGAGGACGACGGCCAGCGACACGTTGCCGATCACGCGGATCGTGGCGACGAACGTGGCCATCACGCCCAGCGCGTCGGTGTTCGCGTCGCGGAACTGGCCGTTGAAGACCGTCATGATCTGCTCGTTGCGGGGCTGGCGGCGGAACGCCTGCACCGCGCGGATGCCGTTCATCGACTCCACGAACTGGACGATGATCTTCACGATCGCACCGCGCGTGCCCCGGTACGCGTCCATCGAACGCCGGCGGAACCAGCGCCAGATGAAGTACAGCGGCAGGAAGCCCGCCACCACGACCGTCGCCAGCGGCGCGTCGAGCCAGATCAGGATCACCGCGATGCCCGCCACGGACAGC
Source organism: Lentzea sp. (assembly GCA_030146905.1). The sequence goes on from JASLAV010000821.1 coordinate 5,893, forward strand.
ACGGCGTTGAACAGGCTGTCGAGGCCCTCCTCCAGCAGGTCCTGCAACGCGTCGACGTCGCTCGTCAGCCTGGCGATGACCTTGCCGGACGTGTAGGACTCGTGGAAGCCCACCGACAGCCGCTGCGAGTGCCGGAAGATCCGCCCGCGCAGGTCGAGCAGCAGGTCCTGGCCCACCCGGCCGGAGACCCGCAGGAACGCCCAGCGCAGGAACGTCGTCAGCACCGCGCAGACCGCGTAGCCGACCACGCACCACACCAGGATCGACGCGCCACCGCCGATCGCGGCGGGGATGCCCTTGTCGATCGCGGCGGCGATGAGCAGCGGGCCCGCGAGGTTCGCGAGGTTGCCGCCGACCACCGCGGCGATCGCCAGCGACGTGCGGCCGGCGTGCGGGCGCAGCAACGACACCAGGAGCTTGCGCGAACGCGCCTGCAGGCGCAGACCCGTCTGGTACGAGATCTCCTCGATGTCCTCGGAGGCGACGCCGCGCCACTCCTCTTCCCCGGCCACGGGCTGAGGCACAGCTGCTGTGCTCACGACGCCACCTCCTCTTCCACCTTGTCGTTGGCGTCCTGGCTGGACAGCAGACGCCGGTACTCCTCGTTGGTCTCCAGCAGCTCCCGGTGCGAGCCGAACGCGGCGATCCTGCCGTCGACCAGCATCGCGACCCGGTCGGCCAGCTGCACCGTCGACGGCCGGTGCGCCACGACCAGCGCCGTGACGCCGTGCAGCACCCGGCGCAGCGCCGCCTCCACCTCTGCCTCCGTGTGGACGTCCAGCGCGGACAACGGGTCGTCCAGCACCAGCACCGACGGCCTGCCGACGACCGCGCGCGCGAGCGCCAGCCGTTGCCGCTGACCACCGGACAGCGACAGGCCCTCCTCGCCGATGCGGGTCGCGAGGCCCCACGGCAGCGCCTCCACGAACTCCTCCGCCTTGGCCACCCGCAACGCTTCGCGCACCCGCTCCTCGCCCACGTCGGGCATGCCCAGCGCCACGTTCTCGGTGACCGACGCGGAGAACAGCACCGGCTCCTCGAACGCCGTGCCGACCACCGTCCGCAGGTCCTCCAGCGACAGGTCCCGCACGTCGACGCCGTCGATCGTGATCCGGCCCTCCGTGACGTCGGCCAGCCGCGGCACCAGCGCCGTCAGCGTCGTCTTGCCGGAACCGGTCGCGCCGACCAGCGCCACGGTCTCGCCGGGCCGCAGGTCGAGGTCGATGCCCTTCAGCACCTCCTTGCCGCCGTCGAACGCGAACCGCACGCCTTCGAAGCGCACGTGCCCGCGCAGCGGCACGGGCAGGGGAACGGGCGAGGCGGGGCTGGTGATCGTCACGGGGGAGTCGATGACCTCCCAGTAGCGTTCCAGCGCGGAGGCCGCCTGGTTCGTCTCGGCCAGCAGCCAGCCGATGGAGTCGATCGGCCAGCGCAGGTACGCGCTCACCGCCACCGCCGCGACCAGCGTGCCGACCGTCATCGAGCCGTTCACGATGCCGATCGCGCCGACGCCGAGCATGCCCGCCATCGACAGCTCCGGCAGCACGATCAGCACCGACCACAGCGCGGCCAGGATCGAGATCTTCTTCAGCTCGGTGGTCCGCAGCTCCCGCGCCTGCGCCAGGAACCGCTTGGACAGCTCAGGTCCCCGCCCGAACGCCTTGAGCACCCGGATGCCGAGCACCGACTCCTCGACCGTCGTGGTCAGGTCACCGGACTGGTCCTGCGCCTGGCGCGCGACGACCTTGAACCTCGACTCGAAGAAGAACGAGATGACGATCAACGGCAGCGTGCCGCAGATCGACACGACCACGAGCCACGGCGAGAGCGCGGCGATGATGCCCAGCCCGAGCAGCACGACCACCGTGTTCACGACCAGGAAGATCACCGCGAACGCCACGAACCGCCGCACGGTCGTGAGGTCGTTGGTCGCACGGGACAACAGCTGGCCCGACTGCCACCGGTCGTGGAACGACACGGGCAGCCGC
>JASLAV010000829.1 GCA_030146905.1 Lentzea sp.
GGATCCTGGGCCAGGCCGGGTACAAGACGAGCCAGCAGTCGGTGAACTCGGACCAGCCCAAGGGCACGGTCGTGAGCCAGACGCCGCGCGGCAACGCGTTGCGCGGCACGGTGATCAGCCTGTCGGTGAGCACGGGGTACGTGCCGCCGCCGGTGGCTCCGGAACCGTCGAACGGCCCCCCGGCCCCGCCGCCGGGCACCCCCGGTGATCCGGGCAACCCCGGCAGTCCGCCGATCACCCTGCCGACCGAACCCGGACGGCCGCGCTAGAGCATCTCCTTGAGGCGCTCGACGCTCGTGCCGACGTGCTTGCGGATCTCGGCGACCGCTCTGTCGCGGTCGCCGAGGCGGATGGCGTCGAGGATGAGCCCGTGCTCGGCGACGACCTCCTCCGGCGTCTCGGACCTGCTCAGGACCGTGAGGTAGAAGCGCAGCTCCTTGGTCAGCGCGGCGAAGAACTCGTCGAGCCTCGTGCTGTCGAGCAGCGCGACGACGGCCTGGTGGAACGCCAGGTCGCGGTCGACGATCCGGCCGGTGTCGCCGGTCAGCGCGGCTCGTTCCAGCTCCGCGAACGCGTCCGCGATCGCTTCGAGCTGCTCGGGACGCGGCGTGCGGGCGACCGCGGCGGTCTCCAGGCGTTCGCGGGCGGTGTAGAGCGCCTCGACTTTCTCGGGCGTGGGTGCGATGACGACGGCGCCGCGGTTGACCTCGTAGCGCACGAGACCGGTCAGCTCCAGGATCCGCACGGCCTCGCGGATGGTGTTGCGCGCGACACCCAGCTCGGCGGCGATCGCGCTCTCCCTGAGCCTGTCACCAGGCCCGAAAGCGCCGGCCATGATCCGTTCGGACAGGCCGTCTGCCAGCTGCTGGGCCGTGGTGGTGCGGCGCACTTCGAGGCCTTCGAGGGCGGACATGCGGCAAGTTTACCGAGTTGTCCTGCAGTTGAACTGTACTACAGTTTGCTTCATGGACCTGACGAAGTTCCAGGCGCTCAGCTTCGACTGCTACGGCACGCTCATCGACTGGGAGACCGGTATCGCCGCGGTGCTCTCACCGTGGGCGCGGTCGGCGGGGCTTGAGCTGTCCGACGAAGAACTGCTCCTCGCCTACGCGGACCAGGAGGCGGCCGTCGAGGCCTCGACGCCATCCGCGCCGTACCCGGACGTGCTGGCGGAGGTGTTCCGGCGGACGGGAGAGGCGCTCGGACGTCCGGTGAGCGACGAGCAGGCCCGGCTGCTGGGCGCGTCGGTACCGGACTGGCCGGCGTTCCCCGACTCCGCGGACGCGCTGGCGCGCCTGGCCACCCACTACAAGTTGATCATTCTGTCCAATGTGCACCGCGCGGGGTTCGCGGGCAGCAACCGGCAGCTGCGCGGGGACTTCGCGGCGATCATCACCGCGGAGGACGTCGGCGCGTACAAGCCCGCGGAGAACCACTTCCGGGCGCTGGACGCGAAGCTCGTCGAGCTGGGGGTGGAGCGGTCCGGCCTGCTGCACGTGGCGCAAAGCCTGTTCCACGACCACGTTCCGGCCAAACGGGAGGGACTGCCGTCGGTGTGGATCAACCGCAGGCGCGACCGGCCCGGCTGGGGCGCCACGCCGCAGCCGTCAGGGGAGTTCCGCTACGACCTGGAGTTCGGCTCGATGGGCGAGTTCGCGGACGCGGTCGACAAGGCGTTCTGAAAGGGTTGTGCCGCAGCGGTTTCCTGACCGCTGCGGCACCGCGTGCTAGCTGGTGAGCCTGGACTTCACCGCGGCGGCCACACGGCCGCCCTCCGCGCGCCCGGCGACCTCGGCGTTGACGGCCTTCATGACCTGGCCCATCTGCTTGGGCCCCGGCGTCTCGCCGAGCTGCGCGGCGACGGCCTCGACCGCCTTGTCCACAATGGACACCAGTTCGGCGTCACCGAGCTGGGCGGGGAGGTAGTTCTCCAGCACGGCCAGCTCCTGGCGCTCCAGCTCGGCCTTCTCGGTCCGGCCGGCACCGTCGAACGCCTCCGCGGCCTCCTTGCGCTTCTTGGCCTCGCGCGAGAGGACCTTCACGACCTCGTCGTCGCTCAGCTCGCGCGCCTGCTTGCCGGAGACCTCCTCGTTCGTGACAGCGGTGAGCGCCATCCGCAGCGCACCCGCCGTGACCGTCTCCCTGGCCTTCATCGCCGCAGTCAGGTCGTTCTGCAGTCGCGTCTTCAACTCCGCCATGGCGCAGAACGGTACCGCCCGCCGGATGCCGCGCCGATCGAGTTAACCCCCTTCCGTACCCTTGACGCGTGAACAAGCTCGGCCGAGCCCTCCTCGCCACGACCGCAGTCGGTGCCGCGACCATCGCGTACGCGGCGGGAATCGAGAGAAGGCACTGGACCCTGCGCACAGCGACGGTGCCGGTGCTGTCCCCCGGCGCCAAGCCGATCCGCGTGCTGCACATCTCCGACCTGCACATGACGCCCAACCAGGTGTCGAAGCAGCGCTGGGTGGCCGCCCTCGCCGACCTGGACCCCGACTTCGTCGTCAACACGGGCGACAACCTCGCGCACAAGGACGCCGTCCCGGGCGTGTTGCGCGCGCTCGGCCCGTTGCTGGACAAGCCGGGCGTGTTCGTGTTCGGCAGCAACGACTACTACGCACCGAAGCTCAAGAACCCGGTGCGCTACCTCCTGCCGTCGTCCAAGACCAAGCGCATCCACGGCGTGACCCTGCCGTGGCGCGACCTCCGCGCGGGCATGATCGAGCGCGGCTGGGAAGACCTGACGCACCTGCGGAAGACCGTGAAGGTCAACGGCCAGGAAATCTTCTGCGCGGGCCTCGACGACCCACACCTGAAGCGCGACCGCTACGCCGACATCGCCGGCACCCCGGACCCGTCCGCGGTGCTGCGCCTGGGCGTGACGCACTCACCGGAACCGCGCGTGCTGGACCCGTTCGCCGCCGACGGCTACGACTTCGTGATGGCCGGCCACACGCACGGCGGCCAACTGCGCGTGCCGTTCTACGGCGCCCTTGTGACGAACTGCGAACTGGACCGCTCGCGCGCCCGTGGTGTGTCGCGGTGGGGTTCGCACATGTGGATGAACGTATCCGCGGGGATGGGCACTTCTCCGTACGCGCCGGTGCGGTTCTGCTGTCCTCCGGAGGCTTCCCTGCTGACCCTGGTCCCGAAGCCTGTCACGCCTGGTCAGGGGCGGAATGAGGGGGTCCGATTCGGAGCTGGGGCGGACATGATGTAGAGTTCAACTCGTTCCCAGCCGGGGTGTGGCGCAGCTTGGTAGCGCGCTTCGTTCGGGACGAAGAGGTCGCAGGTTCAAATCCTGTCACCCCGATTGAAACAAATACCGATGAGGCCCTGCCCGCAGAAATGCGGACAGGGCCTCATCGGTATTCGCATGAATGTTCCCGGCAATGCCAGCGGTCGTGCTGGACGTCCGCTCAGAGGTACTCGACGCCGGTCAGTTCTTCCGCCACCGCCCAGAGCCGCCTGCCCGCGGCGGGGTCGGCCGCCTCCCGGCTGAGCTTCGCCTCGGTGACGCGGCCCCGCGTCTCCCAGAGCCCTCCCGGTCCGAAGAACTGGCCGCCCCGCACACCGGGGTCCGTCGCGGCGCGCAGCTGCGGGAGTGCGCCCTGCGCCACCGGTTGCGTGGCGATCAGGCCTACGCGTGCGATCAGCCGTCCCCGGCGGCCCTGGTGCTCCCAGGCGCGCGGGGTCAGGTTGGTTCGGGTGAGGCCGGGGTGGGCCAGGGTGCTGAGGATCGGTGAGCCCGCGGCGCGCAGGCGGCGGTCCAGTTCCACGCCGAAGATCGTGGTGGCGAGCTTGGACCTGCCGTAGGCGGTGGAGGCGCGGTAGTTCCGTTCGAACATCAGGTCGTCGAAGTCGAGGTGCGCTGGTTTGTGGGTGATCGAGCTGAGGTTGACCACGCGGGCCCGCGGTGCCGCCGCGAGGTTGTCCAGCAGCAGGCCGGTCAGGGCGAAGTGGCCCAGCAGGTTGGTGGCGAGCTGCAGTTCGAAGCCGTCGGCTGACGTGCGGCGCGGGCCCAGCAGCACCACGCCGGCGTTGTTGACCAGCAGGTCGATCGCGGGGTGGTCCACGACCAGCTTGGCCGCGAACGTGCGGACCGAGTCGAGGGAGGCCAGGTCCAGCTCGCGCACCTCGGTGCGGCCGCCGATCCGTTGGGCGGCCTGCTCGCCGGCTGCGGTGTTGCGGACGGCGAGCACGACGTGGGCGCCGCGGCGGGCCAGTTCGGTGGCGGTCTCCATGCCGAGGCCCGAGTTGGCGCCGGTCACCACGGCGACGCGGCCGTGCTGGTCGGGGATCTGGTCGGCGGTCCATCCGGTCATCTGCTGCTCCTGGGGGTGTCGGTGCTCTCGACGACGACGCTAGGAGCGGACGTGACGGGTTCGGTCGTTCTGCAGAGCCTGGGTCTGCTGGACCTACCCTGTGCTGCCACCGGGTCGGGACACTCGGGGTATGAGCAGTCGGCACCCGTACGCACGCGAGCTCGGTGACTTCCTCCGCGCCCGGCGCAACCGGTTGCGCCCGCACGACGTCGGCCTGGAGCCGGGCGGCCGGCGCAGGGTCGCCGGGCTGCGGCGCGACGAGATGGCCCTGCTGGCCGGGCTGAGCACCGATTACTACCAGCGGATCGAGCAAGGCCGGGAGGTGCGGCCGTCCGACGACGTGCTGGACGCGCTCGCCGACGCGCTCGGCCTCGACGACGAGGAGCGCCGGCACCTGTTCGTCCTCGCCCGCGCCGCCCGCCGGCCGATGCCCGCGCGGGTGGACCGCACCCCGGAACGGGTGCCGGACAGCACGCGCCGGCTGCTGCGGGTGATGGACACCCCGGCGGTCGTGCTCGGCAGGCACCTCGACCTGCTCGACTGGAACCCGATGGCGGAGGCCCTGCTCGGCAGCCCCGGTGACCTCCCGCGGGACCGGCTCAACATGCTTCTGCTGCTGTTCGACGACACCAGGACCGGTGAGCGGACCTGCGCGGACTGGGAGCAGCAGGCCCTGGACTACATCGGCATGATGCGCGCGGCCGTCGCCACCGACCCCACCCACCCACGTGCCACCGCGATCGTCGGCGAGCTGAGCATCCGCAGCGCCGAGTTCCGGCGGTTGTGGGCGCTGCACGACGTGCGCGAGTCCGTCAGCGGCGCCAAGAAGTTCCAGGTTCCCGAGGTGGGCGACGTCGTCCTGGACTGGGACACCTATCCGCTGCCCGGCAACCCCGGGCCGTTCATGCTGGTCTTCACCGCCCAGCCCGGCACCGCCGACGCGGACCGCCTGCGGCTCCTGGCGTCACTGCGCGCGACCCGTTCGGCGCTCGCGACGAGCACTTCTCCCGAGGAGGAGGTGTCGCGGTGAACCGCTACCGGTTGCGGGTCAACGGCGAACGGCGCGTGGTGGACGTTCCCGGTGACACGCCGCTGCTGTGGGCGTTGCGCGAACAGCTGGGGGTGCTGGGACCCAAGTACGGGTGCGGCGTCGGCGCGTGCGGCGCCTGCACGTCCCTTGTGGACGGTCAGGCTGCTCGCCCCTGCGTGACGGCCGTGGCCGACGTGCAGGGCAAGCAGATCACCACGATCGAGGGCCTGTCGGAGAACGGTGACCACCCGGTGCAGCGGGCGTGGGTGGAGCTGGACGTCGCGCAGTGCGGGTACTGCCAGCCGGGTCAGATCTTGTCGGTGGTCGCGTTGCTCTCGCGCGACCCCGATCCCGATGACGCGGCGATCGACGCGGCGCTGCGGGACAACGTGTGCCGGTGCGGCACGTACTCGCGGATCCGGGCGGCCGTGCGACGGGCCGCGTCGCTGGCGCGGGGTGACCGGTGATCACGCGGCGGGCGTTCCTGGGCGGTGCGCTGGTCGTGTCGGCGCCCCTGCTGGTGCCCGGCCTCGCCTCGGCGGAGGGACCGGCCGAGCTGGTGCCGAACGTGTTCGTGCGGCTGGACGGCAAGGGCCGGATCACCGTCACCGTGCCGAGGCCGGAGGCCGGGCAGGGCGTGCGCACCATGATCGCGCTGCTGGCCGCGGAGGAGCTGGTCGTCGACCTCGGCGACGTGCGGGTGGAACAGGCGCCAGGTGACATCGCGAAGTACGGGTCGCAGATCACCGGTGGCTCGCTCACCGCGCGGCAGCTCACCCAGCCCATGCGGACCGCCGCGGCCACGGCCCGGTGCCTGCTCGTCGCAGCGGCGGCGGCGCGGTGGGGCGTGCCGGTCGAGGAGTGCGAGGCCAAGGGCGGCGCGGTGCACCACCGCGGCCGGCGGCTGCCCTACGGGGCGCTGGTGCGGGACGCGGCGGCGCTCGACCCGGCCTCGGTGCCGGTCGTGCTGGTGCCGCAGGAGCGGTGGCGGTTGCTCGGCAAGGCCCGGACAGGTCGCGTGGACGCCAAAGACGTGGTGACCGGCCGCGCCCGCTACGGGATCGACACCCGTCCGCACGGCACCCTGGTCGCCGTCGTGCTCCGTCCACCGTGGATCGGCGCGCGGGTGGACACGGTGGACGACAGCGCCACACGCGCGGTGCCCGGCGTGGTCGCCGTGACGGCGCTGGAACCGGACACGGC
>JASLAV010000257.1 GCA_030146905.1 Lentzea sp.
CGATGTCGCAAATTTGCGCAATCACGTCGAGATATTGCGGTAATCTGCTGGTCACTTCTACGGTGAGGCGCGCCACACCCCCTCGCGTCCCCACCGAGAAGGGCCAAGCACGCCATGTCACCGACGACACGCGTCCGCTCCCTGCTAGCCCCTTTGACAGCTCTGATCACGGCAGCGGCGACCCTGATGATCCCGCCCGCCGCCCACGCCGCCCCCGTCAGCCTCGACCTGCACGAGCAGACCCGCATCGACCAGGTCACGCTGACCGCCGCGCGCTCCGGCACCGAGACCTTCGCCGTGCAGACGAGCCTCGACGGCAGAGGCTGGTCGACGCTCGTCGCGGAACGACCGCACACCTTCTCCCAGGGCAAGGTGACCTTCCAGGTCGACCCGACGCTCGTCCGGCACGTCCGCGCCACCGGCACGACGGCGAAGCTGGAGGTCCGCGAGGCCGTCGCGAGCGCCCTGCTGCGGGCGAGCTACACCGCCAGCAGCGTCAGCCAGAACTACGGCCCCGGCAACGCGGGCGACGGCAACCAGGGCACGTACTGGGAAAGCGCGAACAACGCCTTCCCGCAGTGGATCCAGGCCGACCTCGGCGCCGCGGTCAAGGCCGACAGGGTCGTGCTGAAGCTGCCGTCCGGCGGCTGGGAGGCGCGCACCCAGACCCTCGCCGTGCAGGGCAGCACCGACGGGAGCAACTTCACCGACCTCGTGGCGAGCAGGGGGTACGAGTTCTCCCCCACCGCGAGCAACACCGTGACCATCGACTTCACCGCGGCCACCACGCGGTACGTCCGGCTGCGCATCACCGCGAACACCGGCTGGCCCGCGGGACAGCTGAGCGAGTTCGAGGTCCACGGCCCGACCGGTGGTGACTCCCAGGCTCCGTCGGCACCGACGAACCTCGCCCTGACCCAGCCTCAGGCAGGGCAGATCCGCCTGACCTGGAACGCCGGCACCGACAACGTCGGCGTCACCGCCTACGACGTCTACGCCAACGGCACCCTGCGCACGACCGTCACCGGCACGACCCACACCGACACCCAGCCCGACGGCCTGCGGGTGACCTACCACGTGATCGCGAAGGACGCGGCGGGCAACCAGTCCCCCGCCAGCAACTCCGTGACGCGGGAGGGCGCCACCGGCACGAACCTCGCGCAGGGCAAGCCCGTCACCGCGTCCGGGCACGTGCACACGTTCGTCCCCGCCAACGCCAACGACGGGAACCTGACCAGCTACTGGGAGTCCAACGGCCTTCCCGGCACGCTGACCGTCCAGCTGGGGTCGAACGCGGACCTGGGCTCGGTCGTGGTGAAGCTCAACCCCGACCCGTCGTGGGGCGCCCGCACGCAGAACGTCGAGGTCCTCGGCCGCGAGCAGAACGCCACCGGTTTCACGAGCCTCGTCTCCGCCCGCGACTACCGCTGGGACCCGGCCGGCGGCAACAGCGTCACGATCACCGCCTCCGGGCGCGTCGCCGACGTCCAGCTGCGGTTCACGTCCAACACCGGCGCGCCCGGCGCCCAGGTGGCGGAGGTCCAGGTGTTCGGCACCCCTGCCCCGAACCCCGACCTCACCGTCACCGGGACGTCGTTCACGCCGGTGAGCCCGGTCGAGACCGACCGGATCACGCTCGGCGCCACCGTCCGCAACGCGGGCACCGCAGCGTCGGCGGCGACCGACGTGACGTTCTTCCTCGGTACCACCGCCGTCGGCACCGCCCAGGTCGGCGCTCTCGCCGCCGGTGCGCAGGCGACCGCCAGCACCTCCGTCACGGCCCGCCCGGAAGGCTCCTACGAGTACACGGCGAAGGTCGACGAGACCAAGAAGGTCGCCGAGCAGAACGAGACCAACAACGCCCGCGTCCACCCGGACCGGCTCGTCGTGACGCCGGTGCCGAGCTCCGACCTCGTCGCGGTGCCGTCCTGGTCGCCGAGCAACCCCGCCAACGGCCAGAACGCCACGTTCAGCGTCGCGATCAGGAACCAGGGCACCGTCGCGTCGGCGGCGGGAGCCCACGGCATCACGGTCACGATCCTGAGCAACGGCCAGACCGTCCGCACCCTGACGGGCAGCCACAACGGCACCATCAACGCCGGTGCCACGACCGCCGCGGTCAGCCTGGGCACGTGGCAGGCGGCCAACGGCCGGTACACGATCCGCACGACGATCGCGAACGACGGCAACGAGATCCCCGCCAAGCAGGGCAACAACACCGGCGAGCAGTCGCTGTTCGTCGGCCGCGGCGCGAACGTGCCGTGGCAGCACGTCGAGGCGGAGGACGCCGCCACCGCCGGTGGCGCGCAGGTCCTCAGTCCCAACAGGACGATCGGCGACCTCGCCGGTGAGGCGTCCGGCCGCCGTGCCGTCACGCTGAACAGCACCGGCGCCTCCGTCGAGTTCACGACGAGCGCGCCGACCAACACCCTCGTCACCCGGTTCTCGATCCCGGACAGCGCCGGTGGCGGCGGCATCACCTCCAACCTCAACGTCTACGTCAACGGCCAGCTCCACAAGGCGATCGACCTGACGTCGAAGTACACGTGGCTCTACGGCAACGAGGCCGAACCCGGGAACTCCCCCGGCGCCGGCGGGCCACGCCACATCTACGACGAGGCCAGTGTCATGCTGAACTCGACGTTCCCGGCGGGCACGAAGATCAAGCTGCAGAAGGACGCGGCCAACACCACGAACTACGCGATCGACTTCGTGAACTTCGAACAGGTGACGGCCGCCGGGAACCCCGACGCGGCACGCTATGCCGTGCCCGCCGGGTTCTCCCACCAGGACGTGCAGAACGCGCTCGACCGCTTCCGGATGGACACGACCGGCACCCTGGTCGGCGTCTACCTGCCCGCGGGCACCTACGAGACGGCACAGAAGTTCAACGTCTACGGCAAGGCCGTCAGGGTGATCGGCGCCGGGCCGTGGTTCACCAGGTTCCAGGCCCCGCTCACGCAGGAGAACACCGACATCGGCTTCAGCGCGCAGTCGTCCGCGAGCGGGTCGACGTTCAGCGGGTTCGCGGT
>JASLAV010000870.1 GCA_030146905.1 Lentzea sp.
GCCGTGTCCCTGACGGGACTTCGAGGCGAGCAAGCCTGGGGCCGCGCGGTACCTGGCAGCGGAAGAAGGAGTAGGCCCGTGCGGAGCGGTCGAGTGCGGCCGCTCCGCAAAGTCCGAGCCAGCAAACAGGCGGCGAAGCCCGCCGGTGTCGCGGCCGGTGACCGCAACACGGTCGCCGCGCCCGCGTTCGGCTGCCGGTTCTCCGACTCCGCCGCTTACAACGGTCCTGGCACCGCAGGATGTTCTCGCCGTGTCCCTGACAGGACTTCCAGGCGAGGCCGTTCCTGCGGACCGGCCAAACGCTTCGAGCCGACTGGCTCGGTCGCGCAGGCGACTGCTCCCGGTTCTTCCCAAGCCTGCGGCTCACCCGAACCGACGACCCGGCAGGGCCGCTGACCACCCCGACCACGATCCGTCCCAGGTGGACGAACGGCGGGTGCCCGGTCCGGGCACCCGCCCCGCCCTCAGTGCCGGCCCCACCCGGGAACGGTGCCGTCGATCGCCACCTCGAACTGGTCGTACTTCGCCATCAGGGTCAGCAGCTCGTCCTCGGTGGGCTTGTTGCCGTCCGCGTACATCTCGGCGAGGCCGCGGAAGTACTCCTCGCGGTTGAGCGCGGGCGTGAAGATGATGAGCATCGTGGCCTGGTCCTGGTAAGGGTTGCGGAAGCCGTGCGACACCCCCATCGGGACGTTCACGTAGGTTCCCGGCGGCGCGGCGAACGACTTGCCGTCGAGGTGCAGCTCCACCATGCCGCTGAGGACGTAGAACGCTTCCAGCTGCTCGTTGTGCACGTGCGGGGAGGCACCGGGCGCCCCCGCGGCCATCCGGTGCTCGTACAGGCCGAGCCGGCCGTCCGTCTCGCTGCCCCTGGCCTTGAAGGTGGTGTGGGTGGTCGTGCCGATCTGCACCGACTCGCCTTCGCCGGGAAGCAGGATGTTGGACAACTGCGTCATGTCTGTTCACTCCTCGTTGATGGCTGCGCGCGTCTCGGTCGTCGTGTCGTCCTGGTTGAACCAGGACAGGTACCGCTCGCCCGTGTCCGGGAAGACGGTGACCAAGTTCTTGCCGGCGTACTCGGGCCGGGCGGCGAGCACCCGGCAGGCGTGTGCCGCCGCGCCGGAGGAGACGCCCACCAGCAGGCCCGCCGTGCGACCGAGTTCCCGCGCCGTGCTGTAGGCGTCCTCGTTCGACACGGTCAGAACCTCGTCGATCAGGTCGACGTCGGTCGTGGGCGCGACGAAACCGCCGTTGAGGCCGGGGATGCGGTGCAGGCCGCCCCAGCCCTGGCTGAGCACCGGTGACCCCTCGGGCTCCACGGCGACGACTCGGACGGCCGGGTTGCGTTCCTTCAGGTACTTCGCGGTGCCGCTGAGCGTTCCGCCGGTGCCGACGCCGCAGACGAAGACGTCCACCTCGCCGTCGGTGTCGTTCCAGATCTCCGGACCGGTCGTGGCGTAGTGGGCCGCCACGTTGTCCGGGTTCTCGTGCTGGCAGGCGAACCACGACCCCGGCCGCTCTCGGTGGAGCTCCTCTGCCTTGGCGATCGCCGCCGCGTACCCCTCCTGGTACGGGGTCAGCACGATCTCCGCGCCGAACGCCCGCAGCAGCTGCAGGCGCTCGCTGGTCGCGCTGTCCGGCAGGACGATCACGCACCGGTACCCGCGGGCGGCCGCTATCGCCGCCATCGAGATGCCCGTGTTGCCCGACGTCGCTTCCACGATGGTGCCGGAGCCCCTGACCAGCTGGCCGCGTTCCTCCGCGCCGTTGATCATGTAGAGGGCGGCGCGGTCCTTCACGCTGGACAGCGGGTTCGCCATCTCCAGCTTCGCGTAGAGGTGCGCGGTGGTGACGCCGAGGTCGAGCCTTACTGTGGGAGTGCCGCCGATCAGGTCCACAAGCGACTGGGCGGGCGGTCGTTTCGTGAGGGGCTGACTGACTCGGGTCTCCACGAGCCCTCCGATCTTCGGTTCTGTCACCAGCTGGGGAACACGGCCGCACCCTTGTGCTTCTGCCCCGCGACCACGACGGACTGGCGGGGCCTCGCGGCCTTCGCCACGCCGCGGGTCGACCTCAGGTTGGGGATGGAGAACGGCGCCAGGACGCGCGAGTCGGCCGGCACGTCGCGGATGACGAGTGCCTGGGCGCCCACCACGGAGTCGTGGCCGACGGTGATCGGGCCGAGGATCGTCGCGTTGGCCCCGACGACCACCCGGTCGCCGAGCTTCGGGTGCCGGCGCGAGCCCTCCGGCCGCTGGTTGTCGTGCCACCACCCGATGGCGCCGAGCGTCACCTGGTGGAAGATCGTGACGTCGTCGCCGATCTCCACCGTCTCGCCGATCACCACACCGGCGCCGTGGTCGATGAAGAAACCACTGCCGATCGTCGCGCCGGGGTGGATCTCGATGCCGCCGGTCAGCAGCCGGGCGACGACCATGACCAGGCGGGCGCTGCGCCGATGTCCCCGCAGGTGCAGCCAGTGCGACACGCGGTGGCCCCAGATCGCGATCACGGTCGGGTGCAGCAGTGCCTCGCTGCGCGACAGGATCGACGGGTCGCGGTCCATGACCATGTCCAGGTCGGCGGTGATCACGCGGAGCAGCGCCCGCGCGTTCACCTGACCGCTCCCGCGGTCTCCGCCTTGTCCTTGCGGAGCTGTCCGAGCCTGTTCTCCGCGTAGGCCACGCCGACGAGGACCACCAGACCACCGGCGACCAGGTTCCACGTGAGGTGCTCACCGAGGAACGCGACGCTGATCAGCACCGCGAACACCGGCACCACGTAGTTGACGGCGGACGCCGTGGTGGCGCCGACGTCGCCGATGAGGCGGAAGTAGAGCACGTAGGCCAGGCCGGTGCTGAGCAGGCCGAGCAGCACGATGCTGAGCGTCACCGGGCCGGTGAAGCTGGGAACGCGCCAGCCGAGGAACGGAGTCACGACCGCCTGCAGCACCGCCGCCGAGACCAGCTGCGACGCGGCCAGCGCCAGCGGGGCCAGGCCGAGCGGCGAGAGGTACTTGCGGACGTACACGAAGCCGATCGCGTAGCTGGCGGCCGCGCCGAAGCAGGCCAGTCGTCCGCTGAGCGACCCGAGCGACTCGTGCCACGGTCCGATCAGCAGCACCACGCCGACGAAACCGAGCGCCAGGCCGACCGCCTTGCGCGAGGTCGCCCGCTCGGTCGGCAGGGCGGCCGTGGCCAGTGCCAGCGTCAGCAGCGGTGTGGCGCCGATGAGGACGCCCGCGATGCCCGCGCCGGTCGTCTTCTCGCCGTAGGACAGCAGCAGGAACGGGATCACGTTCCCGAACAGCCCTGCGGCGGCGATGTGCCCCCAGATCACCGCGGAACGCGGCAGTGCGACCTTGCGGACGGCCGCGATCGAGAGGAGGACGGCCGCGCCCAGGATGAGTCTGGCGAGCACGAGCTGCCCCGGTGTCAGGCCTTCGAGGGACACCTTGATGAAGGTGAAGCTGCTTCCCCACAGCAGTGCCAGCAGCAGGAAGCGCGCGACGGATGCCTTGTCCATTGCTTCTCGATTCGGGTCATCAGTCAGTAGTCCCGAAACTTCACCATGGGTAACTAGTGGCACGGTCGAGCCGCTGCTCCGCATCAGGTCAGAGGCAGGAAGCCACACCGGTGACGCACGCGGCGGGACGGCGTTTTCCGTCGCTGTGCGTCAAGGACGGCCGGGTCAGCCGATCACCGCGTTCAGGCCGCTCGCCTGCGTGCGCCAGTCCAGCTGGTTGGGGCTGCCGCCGGCCCAGCGCTGCCCGATCCGGTTCAGCGCGTCGCGGCCGGCCGTCCAGACCGAGTCGGACTGGCGGCGCGCGAACTGCCGGTAGGCGGTCGAGCTCGTGGCACCGGCGAGGTCGTTCAGGTAGCGCATGAAGATGCCCTTGAACTGCTTCTGGTTGTCGTCGCAGGAGCTCTGGCCGACGTCGCAGGACTCGGTGAGCACACCGCCGCGGGTCAGCACGGGGCTCGTGACGGCCGAGTCCGCGAGACGGCGCGCGGTGTCGAGGTACCGGGTGTCGCCGGTCGCGCGCCACACCTCGGTGAAACCGCCGATCGCCAGTCCCTGGTTGTAGGTCCACACCGTCTGGCCGTTGTTTCGGCAGTCGCCGGTCAGCCCGTCGTTGACCAGTCCGGCGGAGCCGACCAGCCCGCTGCCGAGGTACCAGTCCGCCGCGGTGCGGGCGCGCTGGAGCCACACCGCGTCGCCGGGCGTGCGGCGGTGGATCGACGCGGTCAGCCTCAGGTACTGGCCGTTCGTCACGGCGTTCTTGTAGGTGCGTTCCCGGTCCCACCAGACCCCGCCGCCGCACGTGCGGGTGTCCCAGTACTGGTGCACGTACGCCGCGATCGTCGTGGCCATGGCGAGGTAGCGCCGGTCGCCGGTGTGGTCGTAGGCGGCCACCCAGGTGAGCCCCCACCAGGCGCTGTCGTCGATCGAACGGCTGATGAAGTCGCCCTCGACGGGGTCGGTGCCGCGCTGTCCCGCCGCGAACGGGCCCCTGTTCACGTCGAACGTCCGCGCGATCACCCAGTCGTAGTCGCGGATCCGGGAGTCCATCACGGCGGTGAGCGTCGTGGCCGAGTTCCACCAGCTGGTCGGCCACCAGGCCGTGGACGGGTCGTAGGAGTACAGCAGGGCGTCGGCGGCGGCACGCGCCCTCGTCGCCACCGGCCGCGCCCACGCCGTGCAGCTGCCTTCCTGATGGCCCGCCTCCCTGCCGCAGGCGCGGACGGCACCGCCGTAGTGGCGGCCGCGCGGGTCTCGTGTCGCGAACATGGTGGTGCGAGCGGAACTCGCCCCGGCGGGCGTCGCGGTCCGGCCGAGTGACGAACCGCCCTGCCAGCTGACGCCGCTGTCCCACGAGCGGTCGAGCCAGACCTCGTCGCCCTGACCGCCCGCCTCGATGGTGGCCCACGCCATGGCGTTCTGGTCGGTGTGCAGGCGGATGGTGCGGCCGAACAGCGTCGCCGGTGGCACCGGCTGCACGCCGCCGTTGGCCTGTCCCGCGTTCGTCCGGTCGCACAGCACGTCGCACACCGTCGGATAGATCCAGTCCGTGCAGGTCACGGCGGCGGCGTCACCACACGCGCGGATCAGGCCACGGCGGTGGTGGACCGGGTCGGTCACGTTGTACATCCGCGTCCTGGTGCCGGTCCACGTGCCGGGAACGCTCGCCCTGCCGAGGAGGCCCTCCCAGCTCGCGCCGCCGTCCCACGACCTGTCCAGCCACACCGAGTCGCCGGTGACGCCGTTGTCGATGCTCCCCCACGCCATGCCGTCGCGGTCGGACACGTGCAGCACCAGCCGCCGGCCGTTGACCTGCTTCTCCGGCACGGGGAACGTCTCCTGCCCGGCCTGGGAGGGATCACGGGTGTCGCAGTGCAGCACGCACACCACCTCGGCCACGACCACGGGCGCCGGCGGGCTGCTCGGCGGCACCGGCGCCAACGCCACCAGGAAGGCCACGACAACGTTCAGCACGCCGACCACCCCCGCTTTCGTGGGATCG
>JASLAV010000876.1 GCA_030146905.1 Lentzea sp.
GCGCACGAGCGCCGTCATGAGCTGCGCGGTTCGCGGGTCCTTCGCCGTGGACCAGCGCTGCTGCGCGAGCTCAGTGATGTTGTCCTCGGTGACGAGCTGCATTGCTCACTCCTCTGAAGGCGCGACTGACCGCGTGTTCGACTCCACGGACAGGAAGATGTCGTTGGCGACCGGGTTGCGCAGCTCCTCGGCGAGCTGCCCGATCAGGCCGGCGGTGCGGGCCAGCAACGCGAAGCCCCGCAACAGCTCCAGCGGCAGGCCGAGGTCGGCGAGTGCCGCGCCGCACGTCCCGGCGCCGTTGAGCGGCAGGGTCTTGCCGAGCACCTGCGGGTGCACGCGGCCGATCGCGGCGAAGAGCGAGAGGTGCGGGCCGACCAGGCCCTCCTCCTCGGCGATCTGGAACAGCCGCGGTGTGCGCGGGTCGCCGTTCTTGTGCACGTGGTGGCCGAGGCCGGGAATCCGCGCCTTCCCCTGCTTCTCCACGGTTTCCAGCGCGAGCGCGTCCCAGCCCTGCTCGTCGGTGGGCAGCTCGACGGTGGTCACCACGGCGTTGAGGAACCGGCTCGCGTCCTCGGTGACACCGAGGAACCGCGACCCGCCGCCGAGCAGACCCGCCGCGAGCGCGCCCTGCACGGAGTCCGGCGCGGAGAGGTAGGTGAGGCGGCTGACGATCGCGGTCGGCGTGAACCCGTGGTCGGCGAGCGCCGCGAGCACCGCCTCGAACACCCGCGTCTCACCGGGACTCGGCCTGCGCTGGGTGGCGAGCCAGAACGCGAGCTCGCCGAACCCGACCTGGCCCATCACGTCACGCGCGAGGTCCTTGCCCAGCAACGTGATCGTGTCGGGCGTCGAGGCCCCGAGCGCTGTCTCATAGACCGTCACGGTCCTCCTTCAGCCAGGCGCGCAGCTCGGCGCCGTGCTCGTCCAGTCCTGGCGGCGGCAGCTCGTACACGGCGGGTGTCTCGGAGAACCGGATCGGGTGCCGCGTCGTCGGCACGTCCCCGACCACGACGACGGGATCGAGCCCGAACCGTTCGGCCATGGCGAACCCGCCGTCGATGGTGTTGATCGGCCCGCACGGCACGCCCGCCGCGACGAGCAGGTCGAACCACTCGACGGCGCCACGGGTGCGGAGCCGTTCCTCCAGGACCGGCCGCAGCTCCTCGCGGTTGCGGGTGCGGTCGGCGTTGCGCGCGAACCGCGGGTCGTCCGGCACCTCCGGCAGCCCGAGCACCTCGCACAGCTTGCGGAACTGGCCGTCGTTGGCCGCCGCGACGATGAGGTCGTTGTCGGCGGTGGGCAGCGGCTCGTACGGGAAGACGCTGGGGTGCGCGTTGCCCATCCGGAACGGCACGGTGCCCCCGGCGACGAACGCCGAACTGTGGTTCACCAGGCCCGTCAACGCCGACGACAGCAGGTTGACCTCGACGAGCTGGCCCTGGCCCGTCGCGTCGCGGTGGCGCAGTGCCGCCAGGATGCCGATCACCGCGTGGTTGCCGGCCATGACGTCGAACACCGAGATGCCCGCGCGGTAGGGCGGGCCGTCCGGGTCGCCGGTGAGGCTCATCAGGCCGGAGATCGCCTGCACCATCAGGTCGTAGCCGGGCACGTGACTGCCCTCGCCCGACCCGAAACCGGTGATGGACGCGTAGACCACCTTCGGGTTCGCCGCGCTGACGCTCGCGTGGTCGAGCCCGTACTTCGCGAGGCCGCCGGGCTTGAAGTTCTCGATCAGGATGTCGGCACGTCGCGCGAGCTCGCGGCCCAGTGCGGCGTCCGCCGGATCGCGCAGGTCCAGCGCGATCGACCGCTTGCCGCGGTTGATGCCGAGGTAGTAGGTCGAGACGTCGTCCCGCACGGGCGGCATCCACGTGCGGGTCTCGTCCCCGGCGGGGCCCTCGACCTTGACGACCGACGCGCCCATGTCGGCGAGGAGCATGGTCGCGTACGGGCCCGCGAGCACGCGCGAGAAGTCGGCGACGAGCAGTCCGTCCAACGGGCCCATCAGACGGACGTCCTCGTGTCGCCGCGGTACTCCGTGTACGTGTAGGGGTTGTCCAGCACCTCGGGCTCGGGGACGTCCGGGTTCATGCCCTTCTGCCACGCCTCCTCGCCCATCTGCCCGCGCAGGTGGGCGACGGTCTGCTCGACCTGGGAGCGGATCGCCTTCAGGTCGACGTCGACGAGCCGGTGGTCGCGCTTCACGATCCGGCCGTCGACGATCACCGTGTCCACATCGGACCGCTGGGCCTGGAAAGCCACGTGCCCGTACGGGTTGAGGATCGGGAACATGGCGGGGGAGTGCTCGTTGCGCAGCAGCACGATGTCGGCCTTCTTGCCGACCTCGATGCTGCCGATGTCCGAGTCGCGGCCCAGCGCGCGGGCACCGCCCATGGTCGCCCAGTCGACGACGTGCTCCGCCCTCAGCGACGAGTGCGTGACGGTGTCGTTCGTGGCGTGCGCCGCCATGTGCTCACGCGCCCGGTCGGCGCCCAGCGTCGTGCGCATCGCGGAGAACAGGTCGCCGCTCCACCACACCGACGTGTCCATCGACAGCGACACCGGGATGCCGTGGTCGCGGATCGCCCAGGTGGGAGGGTAGCCCTGGCCCGCGCTCTGCTCGCTCTCGGTCGACACGGAGATCGACCCGCCCGTGGCGGCGATGCGGTGGTAGGAGTCGGCGGACAGCGTCGCCGCGTGGACGTAGATCGACTCCGGTGTCATGAACCCGTTGTCGTGCATCAGCCGGATGCCGTCGTCGTTCGTCGCGCCCCACACGCCCGCGTGGGTGGTGACGGGGACGCCGAGCTCACGTGCGACCTCGAACGCGGGCTTCTCGGGGAACTCCGGGTCGCCGGTCACGTCGAACGCGAGCTGGAAGCCGAGCATGTCGTCACCGGTGATGCGCCGGTTCACGAAGTCGCGGAACTCGGGCTTCGCGGTCCAGGACGCGGGGCTGTCCTGGATGTTGCCGTAGGCCAGGACGAACCGGCCGGGAACGGCCTGCAACGCGTCGACGGCGGCGTCGGCGTGCTCGGTCGTCTGCAGCCCGTGCGACCAGTCGACGGTCGTGGTGACACCGGCGTCGAGGGCCTCGGCCGCGCCGAGCAGGTTGCCCGCGTGGATGTCCTGGGGCCGGAAGACCTTGCCCCACTCCAGGTAGTACCAGACGAAGTACTGCGTGAGCGTCCAGTCGGCGCCGTAGCCGCGCATCGCGGTCTGCCACATGTGCCGGTGCGTGTCGATCATGCCCGGCATCACGATGCCGCCGGCGGCGTCGATCTCCTCCGTCCCCTCCGGCACCTCCAGCCGCGGGCCGATCGCGGCGATCCGGTCACCGACGACCAGGACGTCGTGGCCGGCCAGCACCTGGTGCTGACCGTCCATCGTCAGGACGGTGCCGTTCCTCAGGACAACAGGACGTCTTTCGCCGACCACGGCGGGCCTCCTCGACCGACAGGCGGACAACTGTCCGTTGAATCCTCAACCTTCTGGGGGCGGGCGTCAAGCCACCCCTGGCCGGAACTCGACGTGCGGCACGGTGTCGAGGCGGGCGAAGTCGGCGCTGATGTCGCCCGCTGCCTGCAGCAACAGCGGAAGGTGGTGCTCGACCATCCGCTCCAGGGACGTCTCCGCCGCGTGGCAGTTGACGTTGAGCGCCGCCACGACCGCGCCGTCCCCGTTGCGCAACGGCGCCGCGATCGACCGGATCCCCGGCGCCAGCTGCTCGTCGGTCAGCGCCCACCCGCGCGCCCGCACGTCCCGCAGCTCGGCGTCCCGCTCGGCCACGTCCGGCTGCCACCGCGGCGTGAGCTCCGACCGCGACGGCTGCGCGAGCACGGCCTCCAGCTCGGCCGGCGGCAGCGCCGCGAGCTGCACCTTCCCGAGCGACGTCGCCAGAGCGGGGAAGCGCGTCCCGATCTGGACCGACAGCGTGACGATCTTCGGCACCGCCACCCGCGCCACGTAGACGATGTCCGGCCCGTCGAGCTGGGCGATCGAGCACGACTCGTTCGTCCTGGCGCCCAGCCGCTCCATGTGCGGCCGGGCGACATCCCACAACCCCGTCGACCGCACGTACGCCACGCCCAGCTCGAGCACCTTCGGCGTGAGCGCGAACCCGGCCTCGCTCTGCCTCGCGTACCCGAGCTCGACCAGGGTGAGCAGGATGCGCCGCGCGGTCGGCCGCGCCAGCCCCGTCACCGACGCCACCTCGCTCAGCGGCATGACCGGGCGCAACGGCCGGAACGAGCGGATCACGTCGAGTCCGCGTGCGAGTGCCTCGATGAAGTCGGGGCCGGTGTCAGGACGAGCAGCCATGGGCCCAAGATAACGGACACTTGTCCGTTCAGCGTCCCAGCTCAGCCCGATCGGACGTCCGCGGCCCGGTTGGCGCGCAGGCTCGTCAGCGTGACGATGCCCAGCGTGGCCACGATGACCGCCAGCGAGACCGGAGTCGGGATCTCCGGCACGGCGGGCCAGATCCCGTGCGCCCAGTGCAGCACCAGCTTCACGCCGATGAACGCGAGGATCACGGCCAGGCCGTGGTTGAGGTGGACGAGCTTGGCCAGCGCCGAGTGCAGCACGAAGTACAGCGCGCGCAGGCCGAGCAGCGCGAACGCGTTGGTGGTGAACACGAGGTACGGGTCCTCGGTGATGCCGTACACGGCGGGCACCGAGTCGATCGCGAAGACCACGTCGGTCGCGAAGATCGCGACCACCACGATGGCGAGCGGTGTCAGTGCGCGCCGGCCGTGCTCGCGCACGATCATCTTCGTGCCGCGGTAGTCGTCGGTGACCGGCATGAGCCTGCGCATCAGCCGGACCGACCGCATCTTCGACGTGTCCTTCTCGGCGGGATCGCCGCTCATCGCCGCGTGCAGGATCTTCACGGCGGAGGCGAGCAGGACCAGGCCGAAGACCAGGAACGCCCACGTGCCGGCGGAGAGCATCGCGGCACCGGCGGCGATGAAGACACCGCGCAGCACCAGGGCGCCGACGATGCCGTAGAGCAGCACGCGTTGCTGCACGGCGGGTGGCACGCTGAACGCGGCGAGCAGCAGCATGAAGACGAACAGGTTGTCGACCGAGAGGGACTTCTCGACCACGAACCCGGTGATGAAGTCGAGCGACGGCGTGCCGCCGAACTCCCACCACAGCCAGAGCCCGAACACCAGCGGCAGGGCGAGGTAGAACACCGACCAGCCCACGGCCTCCCGCAGGGACACCTCGTGCGGGCGGCGGGTGACCAGGAAATCGACCACCAGCAGTGCGACCAGCACCGCGATGCTGACCAGCCACAACCCTGGCGACGCCACTGAACCGGGCACGGGACCTCCTCGAACGCGAATGGTTCGAGGTCTCCTTCACCCCGGTGGGGTGGCCTCCCGGGGACACCGCGGGGCGTCCGTACTGACCGGCCAGGCTCTTGGGAAGTACTCCCCTCGGCGGCCAGTATCGTCATCCTTAAAGGAAAAGTAAAGCAAGGTTAAGGGGTTGCCTCTCAAGTTGCTTGAGATCACATAGTGGGGGCCATGGAAGAAGACACCGGGCTCTACGCCATCGGGGAGGTGGCTCACCGCACCGGGCTGAGCGTGAGCGCCATCAGGTTCTACTCGGACGCCGGTGTGGTGCACCCCGCCGGGCACACCGCCGCCGGGCATCGACTCTACGACGTCCACGCCATCGCGAAGCTGGAGTTCGTCAGCACGCTGCGCGAGCTCGACGCGGGTCTCGACGACGTGCGGCGGCTGCTGGAGGGCCGCGTGACGCTGACCGACCTCGCGACGGCGCACCTGGTGCGGCTGGACGAGCAGGCGCGCAGGACGCGGGTCAGGCAGGCCGTGCTGCGCACGATCGTGAAGCAGCACACCGAGGCCGAACAGGTGACCCTCATGCACAAGCTCGTCGCAGTGCCCGACGAGGAGCGCGACCGGATGATCGACGACTTCTGGAACGAGATCAGCGAGGGCGTCGACGCCACCCCCGCCTTCGTCGAGGTGCTGCGCAGCCACCGGCCGGTACTTCCGGACGACCCGTCGGCCGAGCAGCTGGAGGCGTGGATCGAGCTGGCGAACCTGCTGCAGGACAGGAACTTCCGGCGCGAGGTCCGCGACCAGCTCCGCGGCATCTGCTCTACCGACGGCGCCGCCGTGATGATGTCGCCGGAGATGCTCGGCGCGTTCGACAGGGGAGGGGCGATCTTCCAGGACGCGCAGACGGCACAGCTGGCGGGGCTGCCGTCGGACTCGCCGCGGGCACGGGAGATCGCCGACCGGTACGTCGCGTTCATCGGGGAGATCGCCGAGCAACCCGACGGCCCCGAGTTCCGCCGCAAGCTCGCCGCCGACGTCCTGCACATCGAGGAGCTCCACCTCCAGGCGATCGAGGAAGCCGCCGCACCGCCCGACCCACACACGCGCTACCAGTCGCTGGTGTCGATCATCAACGGCACGGCGCAGGAAGCCGCCGCCTTCATGCCGTTCGCCTGGCTCTCCGCCGCTCTCGACGCTTCCGCCTGATCGTGTCCCCCGAGCGAGCTACACGCGGATGTCCACCGCGCGGTGACGTTCCGAGGCCGGGAAATCCCTAGCGTTCCCGGCAGCGGCGGCACACGGCCGCGGACATCTCACGAAGGAACGATCATGCGCTTGTTGAAGCAGCTCGTCGTGGTGGTGCTGGTCTCGATCGCGGGCAACGCCGCGGTCGGGGCGATGGGCTGGAACGCGCCGCTCACGTTGATCGCCGGGCTCGCCATCGCGGCACTCTCCATCGCGGCGTACGCGTGGGTGGTGCGCAAGACCGAGCACCGCGCGCCGGTGGAGGTGGCGCTCGCCGGTGCCCCGATGGCTGTCAGTCGCGGAGTCCTGATCGGACTCGGGATGTTCCTCGCGGTCATCGTGAACATCGCCTTCCTGGGCAGCTACGAGGTGCGCGGCTGGGGCTCGGTCGCGGGCGCGCTCGCCATCCTCGGCTTCACGGCCGCGGCCGTCGTGGCGGAGGAGCTGCTCTTCCGCGGCGTCCTGTACCGCGTCACCGAGGAACGGTTCGGCACGTGGATCTCGCTGACGGGCACCGGCCTGCTGTTCGGCGCCGTGCACTTCTTCAACCCCAACGCCACGCTGTGGAGCTCGCTCGCCATCGCGATCGAGGCCGGGTTCATGCTCGCCGCCGCCTACGCGGCCACGCGCAACCTGTGGGTGCCGATCGGCGTGCACTTCGGGTGGAACTACGCCCAGGGCGGCATCTTCAGCACCAGCGTCTCCGGCACGGACGCGCCGCAGGGCCTGCTGGACAGCGTGACGTCCGGATCCGCCATCTTCACCGGCGGGGACTTCGGGCCGGAGGCGAGCGTCTACTCCGTGCTGGCGGGTGTCGTCGTGACGGTGGCCTTCCTGTGGCTGGCGAAGCGGCGGGGCAACATCGTGCCGCGCCGTACCGCTACCCTCGTCGCGTGATCAGCCTCCTGCGGCGAGCTCCAGAGCTGTGGCGCCGTCTGGACGTCACGGTGCAGGACGCCCCGATCGCACTGGCGCTGGCGCTGCTGTCGCTCGTTCCCGCGCTGCACAACAAGGGCACCCAGCTCGGCGACGTGCCCGCGCGGCCGATGGACGCGCTGGCCCTGCTGGTGATCGTCGTCGAATGCCTGCCGCTGGTCGTGCGCAGGCGTTGGCCGCTGGTCTCCCTCGCACTGGTGTCGATCGCGTTCGCGGTGGACCAGCTCAGTGGCTACCACACCGCGGCCGGCACCGCGTTGCCCATCGCGTTGATCAGCGCTGGGCTGCACGTGGCGCACCACCGGCGCACGGCGGTGATCACGGCGACGGTCGCATACGCGGCGTTGGCCGTGGGGCTGGACCGCGGCGGGGTGAACGAGGGCGTGGCCGGGTTCGTGACGTTCTACCTGGTGCTCGCCGTGGCGTGGGCCATCGGCGCGTGGCTGCGGTTGTCCCGCGTCGCCGAGGCGGAACGCCGCAAGCACGTCGCGGAGTCCACCCGCATCGCGGAGCGCACGTTGATCGCCCGCGAGCTCCACGACGTGGTGACGCACCACGTGACGGCGATGGTCGTGCAGGCCGAGGCGGCGCGGTACCTCACCGCGGCGCCCGACCGCCTTGACCGGACGTTGCAGACGATCACCGACACCGGCCGCCGGTCCCTCACGGACCTCAGGCACCTGCTGGACCTGCTGAACCCCGACCACAACCCGGAGTCCGTCGGCGATCTGCGCAGCCTGGTCGAGCAGACCAGGGAGGCCGGTCAGCCGGTGGAGTTCGCGGAGGAGGGCGAGGCGGTGGGCGACGCGGGCAGCGCGGAGGCCGTCGCGTACCGGGTCGTGCAGGAAGCGTTGACCAACGCGCTGAAGTACGCGCACGGCAGTCCGACGAACGTCTACGTTCGTTATGGGGAAAGGGAAATCACCGTGGAGGTCGGCACGGAGGGCGCCAGGAGGTCCGCGGCGTCCGGCGGCGGCGGACGCGGCCTGGCGGGGTTGCGCGAACGCGTCGACGTGCTGGGCGGTGAGTTCACGGCGGGTCAGCGGGAAGACGGGTTCGTGGTCCGCGCGCGCATCCCGGCGGGCACCCCGTCGTGACCGCACCGATCCGCGTGCTGGTCTGCGACGACCAGGCCCTCATCCGCACCGGGTTCGCCACGATCATCGACGCGCAGCCCGACCTCGAGGTGGTGGGGGAGTGCGGTGACGGCCGCGCCGGGGTCGACCTGGCGCGACGGCTGAACCCGGACGTCGTGGTGATGGACGTGCGGATGCCGGTGCTCGACGGCATCGAGGCGACCCGGCAGCTGGCGGGCGCCGGCGTCGCCGACCCCGTCAAGGTCCTCGTCGTGACGACCTTCAACCTCGACGAGTACGTCTACGAAGCGTTGCGCGCGGGCGCGAGCGGCTTCCTGCTCAAGGACGCCCCACCGCCACAACTGCTGCAGGGCATCAGAACCGTCGCCAGCGGCGCCGCGCTGCTCGCTCCCGAGGTGACCCGCCAGCTCGTCGGCAGGTACGCCGCGCGCATCCGGCCGACGAACGGGGCGCAGCAGGAGGTCCCGCTGGCACCGCGGGAGATGGAGGTGCTCCGGCTCATCGCGGAGGGCCTGTCCAACAGCGAGATCGCCGCGGCGCTGGTGATCAGCCAGGAGACCGTGAAGACGTACGTGTCCCGCATCCTGACGAAGCTGGACCTGCGCGACCGCGTGCAGGCCGTCGTCTACGCCTACCGCAGGGGCCTGGTGACCTGAGCCGGTTCACCACACCAGCCTCAGCGAGTACAGGGCCAGGTACAACAGCGGGAGCATCAGCACCACCTTGCCGAACACCGCGAGCAACCCGCGGTTGCTCCGGATCCCCAGCGCCCTGCGCCGGGTCCCGGTCGACTCCAGCGCGGCCTGGATCGCGCGGGCGACGTGGGAACCCGGTGAGCCGTAACGGTTCTTCTCACCGGGAAACGGCCCGACGGGCTGCACCCAGGGGTTCCAGTCCCGGTCGAACACGACCACGGCGGACGTCCACTGGTCGGTCTCGACACCCTTGAGCCCGGTCGGCGCCGGCAGCAGGGCGTCAAGCCGGTCGATGAGCCCGTTGTGCCGTCCGGGAACGAGCAGAACCAGCTTGCCAGGCGGTTGCGTCGTGCGAGCCTGCTCGACCTCCCACCACAACCCCTCACCCTCGCCCAGCCGCAGCACGATCAGCTGGGCCTTCTCCATCAGCTCCAGGACACCGGCCTGCCAGTCGTCGCCCGGCAGGTAGAACCGCGAGGCCCCCAGCCGAGGCACCGGCTCACCGGGCTGCCCCACCGCCACCACCGGCCCGAACGCACCGAGCGCGCCGACGAGCTGCTCCTCCCGCGAGTGGATGGTGAGCAACCCGGAAGACAACGCGCCGGGGAGGTCGTCGACCACGGCCGCGGTCCGGTCGTCGTCGAAACCGCGCAGGTACAGCACGGGTTCACGCCAGTCAGCCGCAAGCGCCCGCGCCGCACTCCTGACCGAACGCGGCCGCGAGTACCGCAACACGTAGAACGCGACGACCAACCCGGCCAGACCACCCACGAGCATGATCCCCCTGACCCCCCAGGGAATCTCCCGCGCCCGCGTCACCGCGACCACGCTCATGAAGCCCGCCACCATCAGGACGTAACCGACCCCGCTGACCACCATGAACACCGGCCGCCGCCACACCGGCCGCGGCGGCACGAACCGGTTGACCAGCGCGACCACCTCGGCGTTGGCAGCACGCCTGCGTTGCCGCACGACCAGCGCCGCGGCAACGAGAACGGAGCCGGCCACGAGCCACGGCCACGCCCGTTCCCAGGCCTGTGCCGTCTTGGCGTCGAGGACGGCCTGGTCCTCCGGGATCTCCTCGGGCACGTCGCTGACGAACTTGTGCGCCAGCGCGAAATCGCCGTCCTCGGCCGAACCGGTGGCCAGCGAGATCGACGCCCGCGTGCCGCTACCGGACGGCGCGTGCTCGCTGAACCAGGCATTGACCTCTTGGGCGGTTTTGGCATCGCCTTGGCTGAGCGCGGTGACGAACGTGGCGTGCTGGGTTTGGGCGTCGCGGAAGGTGAGGCTCGCGCGCAGGTCGATGCCCGCTGTGATGGCCAGCATCAACGCCACGTAGGCGACGACGGCAGCTGCCGCCGTGACGAGCCTGGTCAGTGTCCGCACGGTCGGTAGCTGATCACGGTCTTGGCGGTGGGTGGGGTTGTTCGGGGTGGGATCGCCCGAAGCGAGCAGCCGGGACTGTCGGTGGTGGCTGCCAGACTGGGTCGCGGGGGGCTTCTCGCGGGGGGACCCTTGCGCCAGCCTGACAGCCGGACGGTTGGGGGCAGCTGTCGGCGAGGGCGGCTGACAGCCGGCGTAGCTGAGCGTGAACGTGGTCGATGACGGCTGGCATCGCCCGCCTGGCCGCCACAGCCTGAACCGCTGCCTCAGCCGGCTCGGCCGCCACAGCCCGGTCCGCGCATCACGGCTCCCACGCACCACAGCTCCCGCGCCACCACCCGAGCACCCGACCCGCGCAGCCGACCAACGCAGCCGACCCGCACCCCACCACCCGAGAACCGCGGCCCAACAGCTACCGCCGGGTGATCGCCGCCAGCATCAGCTCCCGGATCTCCGCCGCGATCTCGTCCACCGCGAGCGGCGGCTCATGCGCCTGCCACTCCCGCAACAGCCCCGTGACCGC
>JASLAV010000877.1 GCA_030146905.1 Lentzea sp.
TGAACCATAGCAGCAACGAGGTAGGCTGGGAACGTGGTCGGGATCGCGATCGTCTGCGCGGTGCTCGCGGCGGGGTGCAGCGCACTCGGCGCGTTGTGGCAGCACGCCGGCGTGCGCGAGATGACGGACCTCAAGCTGACCTCGGCACACCGCCTGATGGCGTCACGCCGCTGGGTCCACGGCTTCCTCGTGCTGTTCGCGTGCGCGGTCCTGCAGGTCGTCGCGCTGGCACTGGCACCGGTCTCGGTGGTCGCGCCGTTGAACGCACTGGCCATCCCGATCATCGCGGTGGCACGGGCGCGCCGGCTGACAGGACTGCTCGCGGTGGCGGTGCTGGTCACGACGGCGGGCATCGTGGTGTTCGTGTCGATCACGGCGGGCGCGGCCGTCCCGACGTCGGTGTCACCGAACGTGGCGCTGCAGGCGGGCCAGCTGGTCGTGGCGGGCGTGCTGGTGTGCGTCGTCTTCGCGACGTTCAGCACGGGCGCGGTGCGCGCCCTGGCGCTCTCCGCAGCAGCCGGCATCGCCTACGGACTGGTCGCAGTCCTGGTCAGGGACGTCACGACAGCACTGCCGCAGATCGAGTGGGTGTCCCTCACCGGCCTGCTCATCGCGTTCCTGACGGGAGCGTGGTTCATCCAGCTCGGCTACGCGGCGGGACCACCCGATCTCGTCGTGGCCGGACAGACCGTCATCAACCCGATCGTCGCGGCCTGGATCGGCATCAAGCTGCTCGGCGAGGGCACGGAGCTGGGCGCGTTGTCACAGGCGGGCCTGGTGGTCAGCGCGGTGACCGCGGTCTCCGGCACCGTGGTGCTCGCCTACTACCACCGCGTCAAGGTGAAGGCATGACCGCAGACCGGAGCCCGAGCCCCGGCCCGCAGGTCTTCCGAGGTCACCTGATCGAGGCGGGACGGAGGTCCGTCCAGTTCTCCTCGACGTACGCCAGGCACGCCTCACGGCTCTCCTCGCCGTAGACCTTGGTCCACCCGGCGGGCACCTCCGCGAAGGTCGGCCACAGCGAGTGCTGCTGCTCTTCGTTGACCAGCACGAAGAAACGGCCCTGCGGGTCCTCGAACGGGTTGGTCATTACCGGTCCTTCCTACGTGGAACCTGCTGTTACTTGACTGCCTGGAGCTTCGACAGGGACGACGTGACCGGCCTCCGCAAAACAGAGTCGAGGATCTCGCCGACGCGCACGGCCGTGTTGGAGAGCAACGACGACGTGATGCCGTGCGTGTGTTCGGTGCCGCCCTGCAAATAGATCCCGCCGGGAACGTCCTCACCGGTGACCACGCGGTAGTCGCGCGTCACCTTCAACCGCCCGTGCTCGTCGCGCTCACAACTCCGAGCGAGATCACCGAGCAACCGGACGGGGTTCGCCGGCCGATAACCGGTCGCGTACACGATCACGTCGGCGTCGATCGGCAACCGCCTGCCGTCCGCGAGCGACTCGACGACGCACTTGCCGTCGGAGCCGACGTCGACGAGGCGCGATGTGTTGTGCAACAACAACCTCTGCCTGCCGACGACCTTCTCCCGGTACACGCGCCGGTACAGCTCCTCGATGAGGTCCTGGTCGACGACGCCGTAGTTCGTGTTGGCGTGGTATCCCATCAACCTGCGCTTGACCTCCTCCGGCGCGGAGTAGAAGTCGTCCACGGCGGCGGGGTCGAAGATCCGGTTGGCGAACGCGCTGTCGTCGGCAGGACTGTAGCCATACCGCGCGAACACGCCGTGCACGTCGGTCCCGGGGAACCTGTCGTGGAAGAACGCCACCGCCTCCGCCGCGCTCTGCCCGGCACCGACCACGACGACGTGCCGGGGATCCTTCAACGACTCCACTCGGTGCAGCAGGTCCTTGTTGTGCCAGATCCGCTCGCCGGCCTCGACCCCTTCGGGCATGTTGGCCTCCAACCCGGTGGCGAGCACGAGGTTGCGGGCCTTCACCCGCTCATCGCCGGCGACGAACTCGAACCCGTCACCGTCCACACGGACGTCACCCACCGTCGCGCCGTACGACACGTGGTGCGCGACCCGCTCCGCAGCCCACTCGAAGTAGTCGTGGAACTCCTTGCGCAGCGGGAAGAGGTTCTTGTGGTTGACGAAGTCGATCAGCCGCTCGCGGTCGCGCAGGTAGCAGAGGAAGCTGAAGGAGCTGGTGGGATTGCGCAAGGTGACGAGGTCCTTGAGGAACGACACCTGCATGGTGGCGTCCTCGAGCAACATCCCCCGGTGCCACCCGAACTGCGGCTGCCTCTCGAAGAAGCGAGCCCGAACGGGCAGAGGATGCTCTTCCACGGCGATCGCGAGAGCGAGGTTGGACGGCCCGAAGCCGATTCCGGCCAGGTCTAACACCGGTTCCATCGCGATCCTCTCCTGGCACTCCCTGGTGGCGTGGCGTAAAGTAACCCTAACTTAACTAAGGCATGCCTTAGCTAGTACATTCGGACGTGATCTACGCCGCTGGACAGGAACGCGGGCTCGTGCACAGCCGGCCTCGACCAGCGGGGCGAGCCGCATCGCAAGGCGACCACCCGCACGGCAGCTCATCGCCACCCCCGGCATCCTCCGATCGGAGGATGCCGGCGCTCTACCACGTCCACGCAGATCCCCGCCCGCGTGGTCGATCCGCCGCGCTCCCGCCCGCGGCACGCTTCCCCTCATGGCGATCATCGAGGTAAACGGCCTCGCCAAGCGCTACGGCACCCGCACCGCGGTGAACGGCGTTGGCTCCAAGCTCCAGCAAGGCGAGACGGGACGTGCTGCCCTGTGACGACTCAACAGGACACCGTCCGCACTTCGCGCCCGGCACGCATCCTCCACCTCGACAACCTCCGCGTCTTCCTGACGCTTCTGGTGGTCGTGCACCACTCCGCGATTCCCTACAGCACCATCGACGCCTGGCCGAGGTGGCAGCAGTACGATCCGTCGCCCACGGCGGAGCTGCTCGACCTGCTGGCTCTGGTCAACCAGACGTTCTTCATGGGGTTCTTCTTCCTGCTGTCCGGATACTTCGCAACCGGTGCGGCCGGCAGGAGAGGACCGGGCAAGTTCGCGGTCGAGCGCCTGAAGCGGCTCGGAATCCCCTTCATCGGGTTCATGGTGCTGCTGCGCCCGTTCTTCATCATGCCGGACTACTTCACCATGCCGGCCGCGACCCGGCCGTCTTTCCTGGTCCACTACTTCACCACCTGGCAGGTCGGGCCCGCCTGGTTCCTCGAACTGCTGCTGATCTTCTCGCTCGCGTACGCGCTGGTGCGGCACCTGCGCCCGACCGCGGAGCCGGCGCGGTCACGACCGTTGCGGCGGCGGGAACTCCTGGCCTTCATGCTCGTCCTCAGCGTGCTCACCTACGCCTGGCGGATCTTCGTCCCCCACGGCACCGATGACCCGGTGCTCGGAATTCCCTCCCTTGGCTACATGCCGCAGTACGTGCTGCTCTTCGCCGTCGGCGTCGTGGCGTACCGCCGCCACTGGTTCACGACTCTTCCGCGCGGGTCGGGCCGGTTCGGCGTGCTCCTGGTGGTGGCGTCGTCCGTGCCGCTGGCGCTGGGCGGCTACCAGGTCTTCGGGACGCCCGGCGCCCTGGCGAACCACGACCTCCCCCACCTGGCCGTGGCACTGGCGGAGTCGTTGTTCACGGTCGGCGTCATCCTGTTCCTGCTCCGCGGGTTCGAACGCTTCGCCTCCGGCACGTCGCCGTTCGGCCGGTACCTCGCCGACAACGCCTTCCCCGTCTACCTCGTGCACGCGCCGGTCATCGTCGGAACCGAGGCGTTGCTGCTGCGGCTGGACGCGGGGCCCCTGACGAAGTTCGTGCTGACCCTGGTGCTCGCCGCGACCGGGAGCTGGGCGATCTCGGGCGCCCTGCGCCGCGTCCCGGCCGTGCGAGCGGTGGTGTAGCACCGGCTCGGCTGAACGAGGGCGTGCGATCATTGCAGGACGTCGTGGTCCTGACCGGGATTCCGGCCGTGAGGTACTTCCGGTGGAGCAAGTCGTGAATGTCGAAGCCGAGCTGCGCGAGGAGTTCGAACGCTGGGAGCGCAAGGAGAACGCGGTCCTGAAAGCGCTCCCGTACCCGCTGCTGGCGGTCAGCGTCGTGTTCAGCCTCCTGCAGCCGCTCTGGAACGCGGAGGTGCACCTCCCAGGGGTGCTCGGGCTCTCCACCCTGCTCACCGCGTGGGTGGT
>JASLAV010000893.1 GCA_030146905.1 Lentzea sp.
ATCCGCGGGTGGATGAAGTACTTCCCCGAGGGCAACGCACGGACGTTCGGGCTCGTCGCGCTGTGGTTCTTCTTCCTGGAGAACGTCTGGTTCCCCAACCAGCACCAGGAGTACGGCGTGCGCGCGTTGCAGGCCTACGACAACGGCAAGGCAGAGGCCGAGCCGATCCTGCTGCAGTTCGCCGCCGACCAGCTCGGCGTCCCGGTCGGGCGCGAGGCGGTCGTGCACTTCGCGCTGCCCATCGCGGACTGGGTCTACCCGGTGTGGGGTCTCGTCGCGGCGGCGATCGTGCTGGTGATCGCACGGCGCACCATCAACAGGCCGTGGGCCGCCACCGCCGTCGTGGGCGGCTACGTCGCGTACCGGTGCCTGATCTGGCCGTTGCTGGCGGGCATCGACTTCCCGAAGTCCGCCGTGCCGCTGTTCCTGGTCCTCGTCGGACTGGCGATCGACGCCGCGCACGCGGTCAAGATGCCCACGCCGGCCGCCGCAGTGCTGGGGTCCGCGGCCGTCACGACGGTCGGGTACGTCGGCATCTGGTTCCAGCAGGAGTACCTGTGGGGCCCGCCGATCTCGTTCTCCTCTGCGGCGGTCACGGCCGTGCTGCTGGCGGTGCTGTGGACGGTCGGCGACCTGGTGGTCCACCGGCCGGAGACGCAGCTGATCGCGTCAAGGCTGAAGCTGAGCTGACAGCCTGCTGGTGATCCGGCCGAACAGGTCGGTCAGCGGCTCGCCGACGTCCCGCCCGAACTCGGTCAGCCCGTAGGTGACCTGGGGCGGGTTCGTCGGCTCCACCCTGCGCCAGATCAGGCCGTCGTCGACGAGCCCGCGCAGCGTCTGGGAGAGCATCTTCTCGCTGATGCCGCGGATGCTGTCGCGCAGCTCGAAGAACCTGAGGTCGTTGGTCTGCAGGGAGATCAGCACCCAGATGCCCCACCTGCTGGTGACGTGGTCGACCATCTCGCGGGCGGGGCAGTCGGTGTGAAACACCTCATACCGCCCCGTCGTCCCGTTGCGCGTGAACTGAGCTCCGACCGCCATGTCAGGAGCTTACTTCCAGGTACGTCCTTACGAAGAGTAAGCCCGGTTCCTAGCGTCGTGCCCACATCGACGAAGGAGCTGTTCATGATCGTGGTGACCGGTGCGACCGGGAACATCGGGCGACCGCTGACGAGGGCGCTGGCCGAGGCGGGCGAGCAGGTGACGGCGGTGTCGCGGCACGCGGCGGAGGTGCCGGCCGGCGTCCGGCACGTGGTGGCCGACCTGGGTGCGCCGTCGAGCCTGGAGCCCGCGCTGGCCGGGGCGAAGGCATTGTTCCTGCTGCTGTCCGGCGACCTGCACGCGGCGGGGGCCAACCCCGCCGACGTCATCCGCCTGGCGGCGGACAGCGGGGTGCGCCGCGTGGTCCTGCTGTCCACCCTCGGCGTGGTGACCAGGCCGTTCGGGACGACGCGGATCGCCATGCAGGCCCTGGAGGGCGAGCTGCGGGACTCCGGTGTGGACTGGGCGATCCTGCGGCCGGGCGGTTTCGCGTCCAACGCGCTGTGGTGGGCCGAGTCGGTCCGCACGCGCCGGGTCGTCGCGGCGCCGTTCGGTGACATCGGCGTGCCCGTGGTCGACCCGGCGGACATCGCCGAGGTCGCGGCCGCCTGCCTGCTGGACGACCGGCACGCGGGTGGCGTGTACGAGCTGACCGGGCCCGAGGTGATCACCCCGCGCGAGCAGGCGGCGGCCATCGCCGCCGCGCTGGGCTCGCCGGTGAGGTTCGAGGAGCTCACCCGCGCCGAGGCGAAGGCGGGCATGGTCACGATGATGCCCGGCGAGCTCGCCGACGACACCCTGGACATCCTCGGCTCGCCCACCCCGGCCGAGCTGCGGGTCAGCCCCGACGTGCAGGCGGTCCTCGGCCGCGCCCCGCGCACGTTCGCCGACTGGGCCCTGCGCCACGTGGCCGCGTTCCGGTGACGCGAAAGGGCCCCGGCGTTCCCGCCGGGGCCCTTCACCGTGCCGTGCGTCAGCCCGCGATCATGCGGCCGGACGACTTGAGGTGCTCGCACGCCGAGGCGATGCGGGCGGCCATGGCCTGCTCGGCGGCCTTGAGGTAGCTGCGCGGGTCGTAGGCCTTCTTGTTGCCGACCTCGCCGTCGATCTTCAGCACGCCGTCGTAGTTCGCGAACATGTGCGCCGCGATCGGACGGGTGAACGCGTACTGCGTGTCCGTGTCGATGTTCATCTTGATGACGCCGTACGACACGGCCTCGTGGATCTCCTCCAGCAGCGAGCCGGAGCCGCCGTGGAAGACGAGGTCGAACGGCTTCGAGCCGGCGGGCAGGCCGAGCTTCTCCGCGGCGACGTCCTGGCCCTGCTTGAGGATCTCGGGACGCAGCTTCACGTTGCCCGGCTTGTAGACGCCGTGCACGTTGCCGAAGGTCGCTGCCAGCAGGTAGCGGCCCTTCTCACCGGCGCCGAGCGCGTCGACGGTCTTGAGGTAGTCCTCCGGCGTCGTGTAGAGCTTGTCGTTGATCTCGTTGTCGACGCCGTCCTCCTCGCCGCCCACGACGCCGACCTCGATCTCGAGGACGATCTTCGCCTTGGCCGCGAGGTCGAGCAGCTCGCTCGCGATCTGGAGGTTCTCGTCCATCGGCACGGCAGAGCCGTCCCACATGTGGGACTGGAAGAGCGGGTTGGCGCCCTTGTCGACCCGCTCCTGGCTGATGGCGATCAGCGGGCGCACGTAGCCGTCGAGCTTGTCCTTCGGGCAGTGGTCCGTGTGCAGCGCGATGTTCACCGGGTACTTCGCGGCGACGACGTGCGCGAACTCGGCGAGCGCCACGGCGCCGGTCACCATGTCCTTGACCTTGGTGCCGGAGGCGAACTCGGCACCGCCGGTCGAGACCTGGATGATGCCGTCGCTCTCAGCCTCGGCGAAGCCTCGCAGAGCCGCGTTGAGCGTCTCCGACGACGTGACGTTGATGGCGGGGTAGGCGAACTCGTTCGCCTTGGCCCGGTCCAGCATCTCCGCGTAGACCTCGGGAGTTGCGATGGGCATCGGTGGTCCTCCTCAGGCGCCCTGA
>JASLAV010000914.1 GCA_030146905.1 Lentzea sp.
GTGGACCCAGTTCGAATCCTTCCCGGCGTTCATGGACGGTGTGGAGAAGATCGACCAGCTCACGCCGACCAGGACCCACTGGACCACGAAGATCGGCGGGGTCGTCCGCGAGTTCGACGCCGAGATCACCGAGCAGCACCCGGACGAGCGCGTCGCGTGGACCACGGTCGAGGGACCGACGCAGGGTGGCGTGGTGACCTTCCACCGCCTGGACAACGACACGACCAGGGTGCACCTCCAGATGGAGTACGCCCCTGAGACCCTCACCGAGAAGGCGGGAGCCGCGCTCGGCGTGGTCGGCCACCGGATCGAGGGTGACCTGAAGCGGTTCAAGGAGTTCAT
Source organism: Lentzea sp. (assembly GCA_030146905.1). The sequence goes on from JASLAV010000914.1 coordinate 343, forward strand.
CGAGAACCGCGGCACCGAGACGGGCGCGTGGCGTGGCGACGTGGCTCCGCCGCCCCAGGTCTGATCGCGGTGCACGTTGACGCCAGACCAGCACGCGGCGTTCGAGGACCTCGCGCGCACCGGCCGGGACACGCCGCGTTATTACGCGCTGCGTGACCGGCTGGTGCGCGAGTACCTCCCGCTCGCCCGGCACATCGCCCGCCGCTTCAGCGAACGCGGCGAGCCCATGGAAGATCTCGCGCAGGTGGCGGCGGTCGGGCTGATCAACGCCATCGACCGGTTCGACGTGAACAGGCAGACGGACTTCCTGTCCTATGCCGTCCCCACGATCACCGGCGAGGTGCGGCGTCACTTCCGGGACCAGTGCTGGGCCGTGCGCGTCCCCCGCAGGTTGAAGGAACTCTGCGACGCGATCGACGGCGCGACCGCCGAGCTGTCGCACAGGACCGGGCGATCTCCCACCCCCTCGGAGATCGCCCGGCACCTCGGGGTGTCGCTGACCGACGTCTACGAGGGCCTGCGCGTCGAGAAGAACGTGGCCTTCGCGCCGTTGGACGCTCTGGAGAGTTCGACGGTCGACGACCCCGCACTGGAGGGGGTCGAGATCCACGAGGCCCTGCAGCCGATGCTGCGGGGCCTTCCGCGACGTGAGCGGACCATCGTGGTCCTGCGGTTCTTCGGCCGGCTGACCCAGACGGAGATCGCGCGCCGCGTCGGCATCTCGCAGATGCACGTCTCGCGGTTGCTCACCAAGTCGCTGGAGCAGCTGCGGCACAACCTGCTGGCGGAGGAGTGAGATGGGCGAGCGCGGATGTCCGGTTCCGGCGATACTGAAAGCATGAACCGGCTGCGGTGGCCCCAGAAGCTGGCGATCGGCACCGGCGCGCTGCTCGTGCTCTGGGGGATCGCCGGCTTCTTCGTCACGGGCTTCTCGGACTTCGCCGGCCAGTCCGGCACGTGGGTCCTCGGCCTGCGCGTCAACCCGCTGCAGAACACGCTCCACGTCGTGTTCGGCGCGGCGCTGCTGCTGGCGTTCCCCCGCCTGAAGGCGTTGAGCGGCACCGGCCTGCTGGTGGCCCTGCTGTGCCTCGTGACGTTCGGGTTCGGCACGGCACGCTACGACGACCAGGTCGTCAACTTCCTGAACGTCAACTCCGGCAGCAACGCGGTCCACCTGCTGGCGGGGTTCGCGGCACTGGCGGCGGCCCAGGGAGCCGTCTGGTGCCGCCAGTGCGATCGCGCCGCCGCTCTCAAGGCCGCTTGAGCAACCTCAGCACCGCCCGCTCCGGATCGCCCTTGCCGATCACCTCGCCCTTCTCGAAGGCTTCGACCAGGCGGGGGTCCACGTAGGACTTCCGCGCGACGGCCGGCGTGTTGCCCAGGTGCTCGGCCACCTCCTTCATGACCTCGCTGACCGCGCGCTTCGTCGGCTTACCCCGTTCGCGCAGGGCGTGGGCGAACGCTTCCGCCGCCCTGACCGTGGCGTGCCAGGTCCGGAGGTCCTTCGCGCTGAACTCGTCGCCGACCAGCTCGCGGAAGCGTTCGTTGACGTCGTCGGCGGTGATGTCGAAGACGCGGCAGTCCGGTGTGCGGTCCTTGAGCAACGACCGCACGGCCCGCGCCAGCTGGGGGTCGGCGATCTCCTCGTCGACCTCGACACCGTGCTTGGCCGGGAAGCGGAACCTGACCCGGTCACCCCGCACGCCGAGGTGCTCGCAGAGCAGGGTCGCGACACCGTGGGTGCCGTTGTCCTCCGCGTACTGCTCGTGACCCACGCGGAAGACGCCCCGGTCGAGCATCCGCAACGCGACGGCGAGCAAACGATTGCGTCCGCGCGTCCTCATGTCCGCCACGACCTGCTCGCGGAACTTCCCGAGGCGCGGCGCGAGCCTCAGGACGCGGTCGAACTTCTCCGCGTCCCGATCGGTGCGCCACTTCTCGTGGTAGAGGTACTGGCGGCGGCCCGCGTCGTCGTACCCGACGGCCTGGATGTGGCCGTTGGGGTGCGGCGAGATCCAGACGTCGCGCCACGCGGGCGGGATGACCAGTGCTTTCACCCGCGTGATGTCATCCGCGGTGAGGGTCTCGCCCTGTGCGGTGAGGTAGCGGAAGCCCTTGCCCTGGCGGCGTCGGGTCCAGCCCGGTCCTGCCGGGTCGCTGCGGCGCAGTCTCATGTGGTCACTCCGAGATTGATCAGCTTGGGCTCCGGGTACCCGCTCGCCGATGAACGACTACACGGTTGGGGTCGAGCAGGAGTTCCTGCTGGTGGATCCGGACACCAGAAGGCCTGTCCCGCTCGCGCCGGAGGTGCGCTCCGTCGCGCACGCACCCGGCGACCTGGACGTGCAGGGCGAGCTGACGCCGTTCCAGATCGAGATCGCCACCGGCGTGACGTCGTCGTTCGAGGAGCTGGACGACCAGGTGCGGCGTGGCCGCCGGGTGCTCGTGGACGCCGCCGACGCCGCCGGGTGCAGGCTGGCCGCCACGGGCATGCCCCCGATCGGCGAGGCGGGACCCCCGCCCGGATCGGATGATCCTCGTTATCACCAGATCGAGTACTCCCACCGACAGCTCGTGAGCGGAACGGGCGCGTGCGGGCTGCACGTGCACGTGGGTGTCGAGTCGAAGTCCGAGGCGCTGGCGGCGTCCAACAAGGTGCGGGCGTGGCTGCCGACGCTGCTCGCGCTGAGCGCGAACTCCCCTTACTACGCGGGAGAGGACACCGGGTACGCCAGCTGGCGGTTCATGGTGTGGTCGCGCTGGCCGGTGAGCGGACCCCCTCCCCACTGGGACTCCCCCGAGCACTACGACAGCACCGTCGACGCGCTGATCAGCTCGCAGGTGCTGCTCGACAGGGCGATGGTGTACTGGGACGTGCGCCCGTCGGCGGATCATCCGACCGTTGAGGTGCGCGTCGCGGACATCCCCCAGCTGGCAACGGAAGTCTCCGTCCTCGCCGAGCTGATCAGGGCCCTCGTCGTGACGGAACCCTCCGAACAGCGGGTGGACGACTCCGTGCTGCGAGCGGCATATTGGCGGGCGTCGCGCGACGGGGTCGACGGGCTGGCCGCCGATCCGCGCACCGGACACCTCTCCCCCGGGTTCGACCGGGCGGTGCGCCTCGTCGAACACGTCGGGGCGGCTCTGCGCGAGCGCGGCACACTGTCTACTGTGGAGCGGCACATCGACTGGTTGCGCCACAACGGCTGCGGTGCCGCCCGGCAACGACGCTGCCAGGACCCCGAGTCCCTTGTGGACATGCTGATCGCCCGAACGCGTGAGGAAATCTGATGCGCCTCCCCACTCCCCGCGGCCACATGAGCTCCGCTCTGGTCGCCACGCTGCGCGAGCCCCCGGTACCGCGCCCCGCACTGCTCGCCAGTGTCGGCACCAGGGAGCTGTGGGCGGACGACGACCTGCAGCTGTCGCTGTGGATCTGCTACGAGCTGCGGATGCGCGGCTTCGACGACGTCGCGGCCGGCTGGGAGGACCACCCCGCCCTCACCCAGTTCCACGCGGCGCTGGAGTCGCGCTGGGAGTCCGGCCTGCGCACGCTGACCGAGGTGACGTCGCCCGCCCCGCTGTCCGCGGAGGGCGCGGCGGAGCTGCGCAGGCACCAGTCGTTCTGGCAGCCGCGCCAGGAGATGCGCTCGGTGCTGCGCGACATCCAGGGCGACGCGTACGGCGCTCGTTCGGACCGGACCCATTCGGTGCTGTTCACGGTGACGTTGCGCGACCTCGACCCCGCCGTCGGCGTGGACGAGATGCCCGCGCCCACCCTGGCCCTCGCGAACGCGCTGTCGTTGTTCGGCTTCCACCGGCGCCTGGTGGGAGCCCTGGTCGGGTTCCTGACCGCCGTCGACACCATCGGCGGTGACCCGTTCGCGCAGCTGCTGCCAGTGCAGTGCCCGCCGGAGGACGTCTGCCTCGGCTTCACCGTGTGCCACGAGCTGCACGCCCGCCTCACCGAGCACGTCCACTCGTCCCTGCAGGCAGGACGCACCTCGGTGAGGGGCCGTTGGCTGGCCTCGCACGGCCGTATTAACGTGGGGTGCTGACATCTTGAAGGGAGAGAGCGTGCACGACCCTTCCGCGCTGGCCTCCGTGGCCGCCGACCGGCTCGCGCCCGACGTCGTCGTGCTGCGCGTGTCCGGTGAGCTCGACACCACGAGCAGCAGTGAGCTGACCGGTCCCCTGGAAAGTCACCTGGTGGAGGCGAACCGCGCTGTCGTCGTCGACCTCGGTGGCGTGAGGTTCCTCGGTTCCGCCGGTCTCGAGGCCCTGGTCCTGGGGCAGCAGCGCGCGTCGAAGGTCGGTGTCGACTTCGTCGTCGTCGCGTCCTCCCGTGCCGCGTTGCGTCCGATCGAGGCGACCGGCCTCGACGCCGTGTTCACGATCCTGGGGTCGGTGGACGAGGCGGCGGAGCGCTACACCTCCTGACCGGGAGCGGGCGTGCTCGCGCCCGCTACTCCTGGCCGATGTCCTCGTACCAGAGCTCCGGGCGTTCGGCGATGAACGTCGTCATCAGCTCGATCAGCTCCGGGTCCTCGACGACCGTGATGCCGACGCCGTGCTCCGCCAGCCAGTCGTGGCCGCCGTGGAACGTCGTGGCCTCGCCGATCAGCACGTTCGAGATGCCGAACTGGCGGACCAGGCCGCTGCAGTACCAGCACGGCGAGAGGGTCGTGACCATCGTCGTGCCGCGGTAGCCGCGCTGCCGGCCTGCGTTGCGGAAGGCCGACGTCTCGGCGTGCATGGAGGCGTCGCCGTCCTGCACGCGCCGGTTGTGACCACGGCCCAGCAGACGGCCGTCGCCGTCGAAGAGCGCGGCACCGATGGGGATCCCGCCCTCGGCGAGTCCCGTCCGCGCCTCTTCGACGGCGACGGCGAGCATGTCTTCAGCGGAAGTCATGTCGCTGAAGCTACTTCGTCTTGAACAGTTTCACCGTCATCGACGTGCCGCTCTGGCGAACGACCCGCAGCCCGACACCGGCAGCGGGCAGCTTCACGCCCGCGTTCGGCTGTTCCGGGTACCAGAACTGCCGGGTGTCGTCGAACACCGGCTGGGCCGCCGCGCCGCGGACGTAGGACGCCTTGCCGTTGACGTGCAGCGTGAAGGAGTCCGACTTCTGCAGGGAGAACGGCGCGTCGTAGCCGCTGACCGCCGGGGACCAGCGCTGGCCCTCCAGGTTGTGCAGCGGTGCCGGGTTGGCGTCGACCGGCAGGATCAGGCCCTCACCGGGGTGCTCGCTGACGTTGTTGTCGAGGAAGCTCGTGTTCCACAACGAGACGAGCAGGCGGTCCTGGTACGGGAAGTGCTCCACGAAGTCGGGCTTGTCCGGGAAGCTGTAGCGGTACGGGCCGGTCTTGTTGTACTTGCCGTACGACTCGTAGGTGCGGTTCGACGCGATGTAGAACTGGTCGAACGTCTTCGTCTCCTTGCCCTCGGTCGTGCGGAAGCCACGCGTGGTCCACAAGCCGGTGGTCTCGGCGCCGTCGGTGAGCACGGGTGCGCCGTCGGCGGTCACGGTGATCGAGTCGGCGAAGAACCCTCCCAGCGCGAGGGCACCGTCGGTCCGGTACGCCAGGCGCAGCTTTGTGGTCTTGCCCGCGTAGGCGTCCAGGTTCACGCTCAGGTCGACCCACTGCCCGCCGGAGGACGCGCTGAGCGCGGGCGCGTCAGCCGAGTCGCGCTGGAACGGTGCGCCGTTCGCGACGCCGTCGAGCTGCGTCCAGCTGCCGTCCTCGTTGGAAGCCTCGACGTAGAGGTAGTCGTAGTCGGCCTCGATGTCGTAGCGGGCCTTCATCGTCAGCGCCGCCGTGGTCCTGCCGCGCAGGTCGAGCGGGACGGTCATGGAGTGGTCGAGGTCGTTGCCCTTCTCGCTCCACCACATCCTGGTGCCCTCGAACGGAGCGCCGTAGTCGAACGACTTGGAGATGTCGGGCAGCACCACGACGAGGCCCTGTGCCTTCGCCGAGTTGTACTCGTGCGGGCCGAGCTCGAAGACGCGTTCCTGGCCGGCCACCGCGACCTCGTAGTCGAGCCAGCCGAGCTGCAGCTTGTCCCACGCGGAGAACTCGTTGGCGCGCTCACCCGGAGCCTCGCCCTGCGCGTTCACCCGGTTCTGGGCCATGATCGACCACCAGTTGACGCCGTTCGCGCCGCCGTTGGTGTCGTAGTGGTCCGGCAGGCCGAGGTCGTGGCCGTACTCGTGCGCGAAGACGCTGACGCCGCCGTTCTCCGGCTGCACGGTGTAGTCGCCGACCCAGACGCCGGTCTCCCCGATCTGCGCGCCGCCGAGCTTGTTGGTGCCGGGGCCGGTCGAGTAGTTCTTGAACGCGTACCCCCGGTGGCTCCACAGCGCGTCCTCGCCCTGCAGCGGATCCCCGTCGGCCTGGTCGCCACCGGCGTGCACGATCTGGAAGTGGTCGACGTAGCCGTCGGGCTCGTTGAACTCGCCGTCGGCGTCGTGGTCGTAGCGGTCCCACTGGTCGTACTCGGCCAGCGAGGCCTTGATCTCCGCGGCGGTCCTGCCCGCGGCCTGCTGGTCGGCGACCCACTGCGTGACCGCGTCCTTGATCAGCTCACGCGAGTTGTCGCAGATGTTGTCGTTGCACGGGTAGCCGTTGCTGCGGCCGTAGCGGGCCTCGTTGTAGCGGAGCTTGACCCAGTCCGAGACGGTGCCGTCGACCGTGTACCGCCCGGAGGACTGCTTGTCGTAGAAGTTCGCGACGGAGTTGGCGTCCTTCGCGCGGGAGAAGTAGAGCTCCTGGAAGTACTGGCGGCTGAAGTCGGGGCGCCAGATCGTCGTGTTGTCCTTCGCCCTGTCGGGCTCGGGGATCTGGTTGTGCACGGGCCCGTCGAACCGCTGCGGCCCCGGCGTGTTCGGGTTGGTGTCGCGGTCGGGGTAGTCGGGGTGCCGCTCGTCGCCGAACTCCGCGAGGATGACGAAGATCTTGTCGGTCTTCTCCCGCTTGAGCTCGACGTACTGGTCCTCGCCCTTCTTCTTGCCGACCTTCGCGACGGTGCTGCTGCCCCGCTTCTCGGTCCTCGTCTCGCCGGTCAGCACGTCGGCCAGGGCCTGCTGCTTGAGCGCGCGGCGCTTGACCTCCAGCTCGTGCAGTTGCTCGTCGGACTGCCGCGCTTCCGGCTTCTCGGGCTGCGCGGGCGGTGTCGCGGTGGCCGGTGCGGCCAGCCCCGCGGTGATGAGCGCGAGCACCGCTGCTCCCGCCAGAACTCTTCTCACTTGTCGTTCCCCTCTCGAAATCCCGGGGCGACGCTACGTAGCGGGCCTGCGGCTCGACACGTCCGAAAGTCTGGTGTGAGCACCACGGCGTGTCCCGTGGGTCCGTTCGATGAGAGTCACGGTCGAGAGTTCCGGAGGCGGTACCGCCGCGACGCCCTCATACCGGGCGTATTCGGGTGTTGCGGCGGTGCCGTCTCCGGGGCCCTCGGCCGCGACTATCGCGGACGAGACCCACGGGACACGCCCCAGCTGTTGACCGATTGCCCGGTACGTCGGAAAGGTGGGGATTCCGTTCCCCGCGTGTTCGTCGGGAGGTCGACAGTGCCGTCGATGCAGATCGGAGTGAGCAGGCCGCCGCTGGACGTGGCGGACCTGCCGGAACCGGAGGAAGTCTTCAAGGTCCGCAAGCTGGGACCGCGGCAGATCGTCCAGTTCGTCATCGGCCCGAGCCTGATCGCGCTCGGCATATCCATCGGCAGCGGCGAGTGGCTGCTCGGCCCGCAGGCGGTCGGCAGGTTCGGCTTCGTCGGCATCGGCTGGGTCATCACCGTGTCGGCGCTGCTGCAGACGTTCTACAACGTGGAGATCGCCCGCTACGTCATGGCGACGGGCGAGGCACCGGTGGTCGGCTGGGGCCGCGTGCCACCGGGCTGGAAGTTCTGGGTACCGGTCTCGCTGGCGGTCTTCTACTTCGCGTTCCTCTTCGGCGGCTGGGCGGCGGGCGCGGGGCAGGGCCTCTTCGCGCTGTTCGCGGGCCGCGGCTACCGGCCGGACGAGATCGAGTACGTGCGACTGCTCGCGATCGGCCTGCTGGTCGTGGTCTTCCTGATCACGGCGAGCGCGCGCAAGGTCTCACGCGCGCTCGAACTGGTGAACTGGGGCCTCGTCGGCACGCTGCTGCTGGTCCTGACCGTGGTGACGCTCGCGGTAGTGCCGTTCTCCGTGTGGTGGGAGGGGGTGCGCGGCCTGGTGACCCCGGCGGCACCTCCCGCCGGCATCACGGCCACCCAGCTGGGTGGTCTGGCCGGGTTCACCGCCCTCGCGTCCGGCCTGAACTGGTACGCGATGAGCCACTACCGCGACAAGGGCTACGGCATGGGCCATCGTGTCGGGTTCATCTCCGGCATGCGTGGTGGCAAGCAGGAGCTGCGCCCGGTCGGCGTGACCTTTGTGGACAGTCCCGCCAACGCTTCCCTGTGGAAGCGGTGGTACCGGTTGCTGTTGATCGACCAGTGGGCGGTGTTCTTCGTCGGTGCGATGCTGGGCATGTTGCTGCCCACCGTGCTGATGGCGCATCTTGTGTCGGTGTCCGGGCAGCAGCCCACCGCTGCCAACGTCCCCACGTTCACCGCTGAGCAGCTCGGCGCTTTGTACGGGCAGGGCATGTTCTACCTGATGCTGATCGTCGGGGTGTTGGTGCTGTTCTCCACCCAGCTCGGGATCTTCGAGGCCTTGGTTCGGAACTTCACCGATGCCGTGCACGCTGTTTCACCTCGGTTGCGTGCTCGGATCGACGAGGATCCGCGGCGGTTCTACTACCCGTTCATGTTGCTGGTGCTGGTTCTCATCTCCGGGGCCCTGCATCTCGCTCTGCCCGTGGAGTTGGTGCAGATCTCGGCGAACATGTCCAATCTTGGGGCGTTGATGTTCCCGTTCGCGCTGATGTACCTGAATTCTCGGCTGCCTCGGGCCGCCCGGCCTCGGTGGTGGCACTATTCGATCTTGGTGTTGAACGTTGTGTTCTTCGGGTTCTTCTTCGTCAACTTCGTTTACGAGTTCGTCAGCGGAGGGCCGTTGGTTCGGTTCTGAGGTTGGGGTTCCGGTTTCGGGCGCGGGGCTCCGCCCCGGACCCGCCAACTGATCAAGGACCGGCCAGCGCGGCGGGCGGGTTGATGGCACGCCAGTTGCTCATCGCGGCCGCGCGTTGAGTAGATGGGGCGCGTTCGCCGTGGGGTGGGCTTGCCTTCCTGTCGCGACGCGCCGAACGCTGTCTCAGCGCGTTGCCAGGCGCCTCTCAGTTTCATGTGGCTTGATGGACGTACAGGACATAGGGAGGCATCTTGTTCGGCTTGGTCGGCTGGGTGATCGGGTGGATCTTGACGCTGTTCATCGTCGTGATGATCGGCCGGATGATCGTGGACTGGGCGGTCACCTTCCAGGCTCGCGGTGACTGGGTGTGGAAGGTGCGCCGGGTCACCCACGGCATCACCGAGCCCGTGTTGTCGCCGGTGCGCAAGGTTTTGCCGCCTGTGCGGTTCGGTGGGTTCGGGTTGGACCTGGCGTTCACCGTGGTGTTCATCGCCGCGCTGATCCTGCGGTCGATCGTGTGGTGAGCACGCCGGGGTTGAGCACTCCGGCGGGGTCCAGCGCGGCCTTGGCACCGGACAGGGCCGCGCTGAAGACGTCCGGGCGTTGGCGGGTGTACCAGGACATGTGGTCGCGGCCCACGGCGTGGTGGTGGGTGATGGTGCCGCCCGCGTTCAGCAGGGCCTCGGACACCGCCGCCTTGATCTCGTCCCACTGGGAGGTCAGGCTGCCCCAGCGGCCCGGCGCGTAGATGCCGTAGTACGGCGCCGGGCCGTCCGGGTAGACGTGGGTGAAGCGGCACGTGACCACTCCGATGCCGCAGATCTCGCGCAGCGCCGTGGTCGCGGCTTCCACCACCGAGGCGTGCAGTTCTTCGAAGCGGTCCCAGGTGCAGGCCGTCTCGAACGTCTCGGTGATCATCGCGTGCTGCGCCATCGCGTCGCGTTGGTAGGGCATGCGCAGGAACGACTCCCGCCAGCGAGCGGACGCGCCCTCGGTCACCTCGCCGTCGCCGCAGAGTTCCAGGGCGCGGGCCAGTTGTGCGTCCACCGGGTGGTCCGCCGACTCGAAGGCCAGTACCAGCACGGACTGCGCCGACCCCGCGTTGAGGAACGCCTCCGCCGGGTCCAGCAGGCGGCAGTTCGCCGGGTGGAGGCCCGACTGCGCGATCAGGCGCGTCGCCTCCACCGCGCGGTCCCACGACGCGAACCGCACCGAGGCGCCCGCGCGGTGCACCGGCGGTGACTGCAGGCGCATCCACGCCTCGGTGATCACGCCCAGAGCGCCTTCCGAGCCCAGGAAGAGCCGGTCGGGGGACGGGCCCGCGCCTGAGCCCGGCAGCCTGCGCGACTCGCTGACCCCTGCCGGAGTGACGACCCGCAGCGACTCGGTCAGGTCGTCGATGTGCGTGTGGAGGGTGGCGTAGTGGCCGCCCGCGCGGGTTGCCAGCCAGCCGCCCAGCGTCGAGAACTCGAACGACTGCGGGAAGTGCCGCAGGGTGAGGCCGTGCGGTTTGAGCTGGGCCTCCAGTGACGGGCCCAGCACGCCGGCCTGGACGCGCGCGGCACGGCTCGTCGGGTCCACCTCCAGGACCTGGTCCAGGTTTCCCAGGTCCAGCGTCACCACTCGGTCGAGGTCGCGCGGTTCGACGCCGCCCACCACGGAGGTACCACCACCGAACGGGATGACGGCCGTGTCGTTGGCGGCGCACCAGTCCAGGACGTCGATGACGTCCTGCTCGGTGCGGGGGCGCGCGACGGCGTCCGGCAGCGGGCCGACGTCGCCGGCCAGGTTGCGGGTGACGTCGCGGTAGGCCTGGCCGCGGGCGTGGGTGAGCCGGTCGACGGGATCGGTGGAATAGAGGTCGCCCGGCGGTTCGATGCGCGGGTCCGGGAGGTCCAGTCGTGACGGGTCCGGTGGTGCGTGGAACGTCAGGTCCGCGTCCGGGAGCACGGCGCGGACGCGGTCGGCCAGCGCACGGCGTTCTTCCGGGGTGACGGCGTCCTCGACGGTGCCCCAGCCCCACCACGACCTCGTTGTCATGGCGAGCAACCATAAGTGAAACGCCGATGTTCTGGAACGACCGGAGCACGAACGGGCAGGGGCGCTGCGGCCAGACCGCGCTGACGCTCCACAGCTCTTCGCCGAGGTGACCGCGGCCGGGCCTACCCCGCGCCGAAGCACACGAAGCCGACGGCGGCGGCGTAAGCGGCGTCGTCGGCCGACTCCCGCTGCACCGACGCCAGAGCCTCCGCCGGAGCCACCCCGGCGGCGAGCTTGCGGTGCAGCTCCACCATCACCGGCGCGGTGCCGTCGGTCGGCACCGGCACGACAGGCGCGATCAACGTCCTGGTCCCCAGGCCGAGCAGAGCCGCGGTGAACCCCATCAGCTCGTCGCCGGGCCGGACAGCGGACTGACCGGTGTCGCACGCCGACAGCACCACGCGGGTCGGCGGGGTGCGCAGCCGTTCGATGTCGTAGACGGTCAACGGGCCGTCAGCCAGCTCCAGCGCGGAGAACAGCGGGTTGTCGACGCGGAACGAGCCGTGCGCGGCGATGTGGGCCAGCGCGGCACCGTCCATTGCGGACGCCACAGCGCTCACCGTCGCCTCCGAGCCGACGAGCACGCGTCCCGGCACGTGTGCGCTGATGGCCTTGATCTCGTCCGGGGCGGCGGCCATGCGCGGGCCGGCTGCCAGCACCGCCTCTCCGGAGGCGTCGGCCACGGAACACGCGCGCAGCCACACCGAGGCCGAAGGCGCGACCGTCACCTGGCGGTTCAGCACGGCCCACGGCAGGCCGTTCAGGGCGCCGGTGGGCACCACGACCAACGGGCGGCCGTCGATCCGCGAAGCCACCGGGTCCAGCAAACGCCTGGCCAGCAACGAGGCCGCGTGCGACGCGGACGAACGGGCCACGGCGAGGTTCGGCAGGTGCGGAGGCAGGGTCACGAGCCGGTGCAGGGCGAAGCGCAGCAACCGGATCTCGCGCACCACGCCGTCCACGGCGCCCAGCGAGTGCAGGGACGCGCGGCCGTCGGCCAGCACGACTGCCATCAGCGTGCCGTCGTGCTCGACGAACTCGATCAGGGCCGACGACCCCAGCGCCGAGGCCAGCGATCCGACCGGCGGTGGCTTGAACACCGCGACCTCGCCGGACACCTGCCTGGTCAGGTCGCGGACGCGCTGCTCGGCGCGCACCAGCTGCACGCGCAGGGAACCGGCGGGTTTCCCCGCCAGCACGGCGGACTCGACGTCGGCCGCCACCGCGCGCAACGACGCCAGGGCGTCTTCGAGACGCGGATCGTCCGGCGGCGACACGGACTTCATCCGCAACGCGCCTGCTCGCCAGCTCTCCGTCCACGACAACACCCGCGCCGCGTTCCCCGAGGCGACGGCCAGCCGCAACCCCTCCAGCGCCAGGGCCTGGCCCTGGACGCCGGTCGACGCGCGCAGCTCGGCGGCGCCCAGCGACACCCGGTACTCGTCCAGCAGCCCGATCCCCCGACGCAGAGCGGACGAGGTGCCGCGGACGTCGCCGGAGACCTTGCGCCGCAACGCTTCCGCGTACCAGCCGCGCACGCGCAGGCCGGCGGGACCGCGCAGGCGCGCGGTGGCGGCGAGGCCGAACTCCGCGACGGCACGGGTGCGGTGGCCGAGGTCGGCGGCCACCAGACCGGCGTCGATGCGTGCCTCCAGAGCCGGCAGCCGCCAGTCCATCGCGTCCAGCTCGGTGGCGACACGGGACAGTGCCAGCCGCAACGGCCGCGAGCGGTCGCCGCGCAGCACTGCCGCGTGCAGTTCCAGGTATCGCGCACCGGCCGCCCACAGCAGGCGCTGCTCGCGGCGGAACCGGCGGCGCGCCTCTGCGGCGAAGCCGTGGGCGGCGTCGGGATCGTCGTCCAGCAGGGCGATCCGCGCGCGGAAGTACAACGCTTCCGAGACGCCCAGCGGGTTCTTCAGCGTCTTCAGCTCGGTGATCGCGCGGTCCGCCGCGACACGCGCCTCGTCCAGCAGTGGCACCGAGACGAGCAGTTCCAGGCGGTTCACCAGCAGCACGGGACGCATCACGTCGAGGCGGCGGTACACCTCCTCCGCCTTGTCGAACAACGTCAGCGCGGCCGGCACGTCGCCGCCGCGGGTCGCCATGATGCCCGCGTTCCAGTGCACGTCCGCGACACCGAGCTCCTGGCCGAGCTCCCCCAGCAACGAGGCGGCCAGCGAGAAGTCGGCGGATGCCTCACGCATGTTGCCCACGTACGCGCGCACGAGACCGCGGTTGTTCAGAGCGCGCGCCTCGACCAACTGGTCTCCCACACGGCGTGCGCCGGCAATAGCTGCCGTGTAGTCGCGTTGGGCGTCGTCGTAACGGGTCAGGTAGTGGAAGACGACACCGCGTTGCATCAGGGCGGCGACGGCGTCGGCTCCTGTCAGCTCCGGCATCGCGTCGTCCAGCAACGTCAGCGCCTGCTTCTGCTTGCCCGTGTAGGCGAGCACCCACGCCAGGCTCATCTGCGCCAGAGCGGACAGGCGGGGCAGCGACGCCTCGGAGGCGATGCGGATCGAGCGGCGCAGGTGCCGTGCCGCACCGGGGAAGTCGTGCATCTCGCGCAGCGCGAGACCGATCGCGCGCTCGGCGATCGACCATTCCGAGCGGTCGACCGTCGCGCGGAGGACGGCGCGGGCCATCTCCACGGCCTCGCGCGGGTTGCGCTGCCTGGCCTCCAGCGCGTCCTCCGCACGAAATTCGGTCACGGCAACACTTTATCCGCTGTGGTAGCTTGATCAAGCTCGGTCGGGGTGCCCGTCAACGCTGCTTTAGTGAGGCCGTGGTGTCGAAAACGCCAGAAAGCGCGGAGCTTTACCAAAGAGCTTTTCTGCAGCTCATCGCCGAGGACAAG
>JASLAV010000936.1 GCA_030146905.1 Lentzea sp.
GCGGTCACGCGGATCAGGCTGACCACGGACGCGGGGGAGAGCGAGCACGACGTCCCCTCCGGCGGCGGCCGGCACGCCTACCCCGTGCGTCCCGGTCTCACCGGCAGCGTGCGCGTCACGGTCCTCGGTGTCGCCGCCGGCAGGCAGGACGGCAACGTCGGCGTCAAGGAGCTCAGCGTGCCCGGCATGACGGCGCAGCGAGCGCTGCGCGTGCCACGCGACCAGGACGCAACCAGGCCCGGCTTCTCGTTCACGCGGGGCAGCCAGGCGCGTCCGGCCTGCTACCGGACCGACGGCACGGTGCGGTGCGATTCGTCGCTGTCGCGGTTCGGCGAGGAGGTCAACGGGCTCACGCGGTTGTTCCGCACCTCGGCCGACGGGAAGTTCGCGGTGAACGCCACCGTCGTGCCGTCCGCCGGTGCCAAGAACCCGGTGACGCCGGAAGGCCTGACGGTCACGGGGACGACCTCGCTCGCGGGCGACGTCGCGGCGAGCCCGCTGTCCGCTGTGGACGGTGATCCGGGCACGTCCTGGGTGCCGGATGTGACGGACCTGCGGCCCACCTTCACGTTGACCTGGAAGGGAAAGCGCACTCTCTCGGAGTTCCGGATCGAGAGCGCGCGTGGCGCCAGGACACCCGTCGAGCTGGAGGTGCGCACCGACGCGGGCACCGAGGTGGTGCGCGTCGGTTCGGACGGCTTCGTCGCGATCAGACCGGCGGACACCGAGAAGCTCGAACTGGTCGTGCGCGAGTCGGGCGGCGTGGGGCCGGCCGAGATCGGTGAGCTCCGGGTGCCCGCGCTCGACGGCGTGCTGAAGCCGGTGCCCGCGTCGACGCCGTTCACCGTGCCGTGCGGCAAGGGCCCGGTCATCGACGTCGACGGGAAGAAGATCAACAGCTCGGTGTCCGGCGTGCTCGGGGACGTCGTGGCCAACCGCCCGCTGAAGGCGGTGCTGTGCGACGACGACCTGGCGACCGCCCTGGAACTGCCGGCCGGCGACCACGTGCTGACCACGTCGCGGTCCGACTCGTTCGTGGTGCAGGACGTCTCCGTGACCCACGTCGAACTCCCGAAACCCGGTGCGACGCACCGGGAGGTCACCATCGGCACCTGGGACGCCACTGAACGGGATGTCACCGTCGCGCCGGGGGCCGAGGCGCTGCTCGTGGTGTCCGAGAACGTCAACGACGGCTGGACGGCGACGCTGAACGGGCAGGTGCTGGAGAAGGTTCGCGTCGACGGCTGGCAGCAGGCGTACGTCCTGCCCGAGGGCGAGGGTGGCGTGGTCGCGCTGGAGTTCGGCCCGGACGCCCGGTACCGGACTGGCCTGCTGGCCGGTGCGCTGGGAGTGCTCGCGGTGCTCCTGCTCGCCGTGATCCCCGTGCGGCGGCGGGTGGCGTTCGTGGCACCGTCGACGAGTCGCTGGCTGATGGTCGCGATGCTCGTGCTGCTGGCCGTGCTCGGCGGCATGCTGCCGATCGTGGCGGTGATCGCCTGCCTGCTGGCGCGGGAGTTCTGGCCGGCGGCACCGAAGGTGATCGCGGTGAGCGGGGTCGCGCTGGGATCGGGTGTGGCGGTGCTCGGCAGGATCCTCGGCCACGGCCAGGAGTGGGCCTACGTCCCGCTGGCCCAGGCAGCTTTGCTGGTGGCGGTGTCGGCGGTGGTCGCGGCCGCGTTCGGCCCGTTCGGGAAGCGCCCTGACCCCTCAGCGCCCGATCCCACCGCGTCCGATCCCACCGCGCCCGGCCCCGTCGTGCCGTGATCAGGCCCGTTTCGCGCCGCGAGCCTCGATGACGGTGCCCGCGATCACGAGTCCCGCCGTGGCGAGCAGCGCACCGGTGATGACCTGACCGACGGAGTCGTTGAGCCACAGGGTGATCAGCGCGACCTCGGCGGCCACCGCGATCCACACCGCGACGGTGGACCGCCGGTCGCCGCTCGCGATCCGGGAGAACAGCAGCAGCTGCACCAGCGCCAGGCAGGATCCCACGAGAGCGAACTGCCACAACGGAATCGCCTCGCCCTGGTAGTTCGCGCCACCGATCAGCGACACGCCCAGCGGCCCGAACAGCGCGCAGCCCGCGATCACGAACACGTCGAGGCCCGCGCACACCGCCAGGGCCTTCGGCAGCATCCGGCGGCGATCGTCCGCGTCGGCCATGCGGGGCAGCACGAGCACGCCCACCGCCTGCGGCAGCCAGTACGCGATCTTCGTGACGACCGCTCCCACGGCGTAGCCGCCTGCCTGGTCGGCGAGCTGGTGCCGGGCGAGCACCAGGTCGAGGTTCACCAGCAGCACCAGCGCCAGCATGGCCTGGGACGCGTGCATCACCTCGGCCCCGCCGGCCGGCCGTGCCGGGCGGGGAGCGCCGCACAGCCGCCACCCGGTCAGCACGACCAGGAACGAGCCGATGGCCGTGCCCGCCAGCACCGAGACCGAGGAGGGGGAGAGCCACAGCCCGATCACCCCGCCGCCGACCTTGCCGAGCCCTTCGAGCGACACCAGCAACGCCAGTGCGCCGAACCGGTGCGTTCCCTGCAGAAGCCCGTGCAGGACACCGAGAACCGTGAGCGGGGCCAGGGACAGCGCCAGCCACACGACCGGCCACGGGCCGTCGAGGTGCAGCAGGCGGGCGAGCAGCGGCACGAGGGCGAGGGTCAGCACGGTCATGCCCGCGCTCACGCTCACGCCCAGTCCGAACAGGGGGCGCGGGCCGAGGCTCGTCACCCGCAGGGCGGCGACGGTCTGCAGGCTCATCGCCGGCACCACACCGATGACCACGAGCGCGAGCAGTGCGCTGAGC
>JASLAV010000974.1 GCA_030146905.1 Lentzea sp.
ACTCCAAGCGCTTGGACTGGTTCGAGCGAACGCCGGTAAGCGAGGGTAGACCAGGAGATGACCGTGCACGGAATCGTGTTGGCCTGCGGAAACAAGCAGTTGCCAATGATCACTCAACGTGACGACGTCCACGTCGTTCCCGCCCGCCCCGGCAAGGACCACGTCGACCGGCACCTCGACGCGGAAAGGCTCGTCGTCGTGGGCACGGACGCCGACCTCGCCGCGGTCGCGTTGCGGTTGCTGCGCAAGGAGAAGCTGGGCTCGGTAGCACTCGGTTACGTGCCGGTCGGGGAGTCGTCCGTCGCCGCGCTGTGGGGGCTTTCGACCGATCAGGAGCGTGCCCTGGACATCGCCCTGAACGGTGACGTGGATCCCGTCCCGTTCGTGCGCGACGACGTCGGCGGTGTGCTGATGGGCCTCGGTGTTCTGTCACCTGTTCGTGGCGTTGGTTACAGCGACGCCGACAACGTGCTGCGCGGCCAGGCGTCCCGGATCGAGTGCACGCCCGACACCGAGGGCGGCCTCGGTCTCGTCGTCCGGATCGTCAACAAGCGCCTGATCGGCTCGAAGGTGCAGGAGAGCCGGCCGCGCGCGTTCCAGCTCGGCTGCCTGCCCACCACGGCCGTCCTGGACGGCCACAAGCACCCGCGGCCGGTGGACAAGTGGACCTGGTACCGGCACACCGAGGACCTGAGGCTCGTACGAGGCGTCTAGGCGTGCACTTGTCGTTCGCTTGAGTGTCACTCGAAGGCATTGCGCAATTCCAGAATGTGACCAAGGGTGGTCCCGATCACTTTCCAACGAGGAAGGTCGGGACGATGTCAACAGTCAACCGAGCCATTGGTGTCCTGGTCGCCACAGCGGCCATCACCTTCGGTTCCGTTTCCCCTGCGCTCGCGACACCGCCGAACATCCCCACCGCCGCCACCGCGAAAACGGAACTGGCGGCGTTGACCGTGCGCGCGGACGGTTCCATGACGGGCTATTCACGCGACAAGTTCCCCCACTGGATCACCCAGTCGGGCACCTGCAACACCCGCGAGGCCGTGCTCAAGCGCGACGGCACGAACGTGGTGACCGACTCGTCGTGCGCCGCCACGTCGGGCCGCTGGTTCTCGCCCTACGACGGCGCGACCTGGTCCACGGCCTCCGACGTCGACATCGACCACATCGTGCCCCTGGCGGCCGCGTGGAGGTCGGGAGCGTCCTCCTGGACCACGGCGCAGCGCCAGTCGTTCGCCAACGACATGTCCGGCCCGCAGCTGATCGCCGTGACGGACAACGTCAACCAGGCCAAGGGCGACCAGACGCCGGCGACCTGGAAGCCTCCGCTGACGTCCTACTGGTGCACCTACGCGAAGATGTGGGTACACACCAAGTACCGCTGGAGCCTCAGCGTGAACTCGGCGGAGAAGACCGAACTGACGGGCATGCTCGGAAGGTGCTGATGGCGTCCCTCTCCTCGCTCTTCGTGGCGGGTCCCGGCGGCGTGATGACCGACGAGGTCGGCGTCGTCACCGGCGACCTGGAGCTGTGCACGGAACTTTCCGACGACGGGAAGCTGCGCGCGCTGGTCCGCTACGAGGGCGCGGAGGAGTGGTACGCCGTCACGGGTGGCTCGTGCGCCCTGACTGATCCTCACGACCACGAGCAGGTGCACTCTCTTCTGCTCGGGGTCCTGAACCGGCCGGAGGGCTGAGGGGCGGCAACGCCTCCATCGCCTCGCTCCTGTTCAGCCCCGTCGCCTGCAGCAGGTCCACCGCGATGCTGCGGATCTGCGCCAGCACGACCTTGGACGAGAACCCGTCCCCGCCGAGGCGCCGCGCGGTGAGCTGCCGTGCGGCGTCCCGCACGGCCTCGCGGGTCCCGCCGGGCTCCTTGCCCTTGCCCAGCTCGCCCTTGAGGCAGTCCACGGCGTCCGCGTAGTTCTTGAGGACCTCCGGCACACCGTCCGGGATCTGCTCCTCCGCCTTGAGCGCGCCCATGGCCCGCCGCGCCAGCACCCGCGTGTTGCGGATCGCGTAGTCCACCGGCCCCGCCGCGGTCTGGTACCTGCGGAGCTCGTCCTTGGACCGCCACCGGATCGGCGCGATCTTCGCGATCTCACTGCCGGTCTGCAGCGCGGACTTGTAGTCGTCGATCGTCGTCTGGCTGGTGCGCAGCTCGGCCAGCACCCCGGCGGCCTTGACCGAGTCCTTCTCGTCCAGCGCGTCGGCGAGGTTCCTCAGCGCACCGCTGAGCGCGCCGGTCAGCACCGCGAGCTGCCGCTGGGCCACGGTGACCGGGTTCGCGGGGATCAGTGCCGCCACCGCGAGCCCGACCAGCCCGCCGGTCAGCGCGTCGATCATCCTGTCGAACCCACCGCCCGCGCTGGGCGGCAGCAACGTCGCGACGAGAACGGCGCTGCTGCCGGCCTGCAACGCGATGACGGTGCCGCCGTCCAGCAGCACCGCCGCCGACATCGCCAGCGCGACGACCAGCGCGATCTGCCAGGGACCGCTGCCGATCCAGCCGATCAGCGCGTCGCCCACGCCGACGCCGACGGAGACGCCGACCACGAGCTCGCCGACGCGCCGCAGCCGCTGCCCCAGCGAGATCCCGAGGCAGACGACGGCGGCGATCGGCGCGAAGAACGGGTGCGGGTGTCCGAACACGAGGGTCGCCACGACCCACGCGAGACCCGCCGACAGGGCGCATTGGACGATCGGCAGCGCGGCTCCGCGCCACCGCGCCAGGCCACGCCCCACCGCGTCACGGACGGCACCCACGTCGGATCAGACCAGGCCCAGAGCAGCGGGGGCCTTCGGGTCGGAGTCGGCCAGGAACGTGCTGCAGCGCTCCCACTCCTCGTCCTCGCCGATCTCGCGGGCGGCAAGGGCGAGCGCGGCCAGTGCGCGCAGGAAGCCCTGGTTCGGCCGGTGGTCCCACGGCACGGGCCCGAAGCCCTTCCAGCCCGCGCGGCGCAGCTGGTCGAGGCCGCGGTGGTAGCCGGTGCGGGCGTAGGCGTAGGCGGCGACGGGGTCACCGGCGTGCAGGGCGCGTTCGGCCAGCAGGGCCCAGGCCTCCGAGAAGTCCGGGTGGGCCCGCACGATCTTGCCGGGGTCCGTCCCACCGTCCGCGGCGGCCTGCGCCTCAGGGCGGTCGGGAAGACGGGTCGGCTCTGGCCCGAGGAGGTTGTCAACCATGCGGCTCATCGTGCCGCACGAACCCCTCCTAGGAGATGAAGACCCTCATGACGGTGGCCACAACAGCCAGCGCCAACGCCGTGACGACCACCGCTGCGACGATCTTCGTGCCCATGGCCGTGCATGCTGCCCCGCTGGGCCGTTCAGATCAACGTCGTTCACCCGTTCGTGCCCCCGAATTGGAAACATCAGGGTAAAACCAGGGTGGATTCGGCTACATGATCACCGGACCGCGGCTCATGATGTTCGGATGATTCAGGGGGTAAGGCAGTTCCGGGACCAGTACTGGGAGCGGGGGCTGCCGGGCAGGGAGACACCGGCGGCGCTCACGAAGCGGCTCTACCAGCTGTGGCTCGCCGGACTGCTCCTCAAGCTGATCGGCTCGTCGTGGGACGTCTCGTGGCACTTCAAGTGGCTGCGCGACGACCTGGCGCCGCCGCATCTGATCAACACGGTCGGCACGGTGATCGTGGTGGGGCTGACGTTGTTCCACACCTTCACCGGGTACGGCGCCGACAGGCTGACCCTGCGGCTGATGCAGATCGGGTGCGGCATCTTCCTCGTCGCCCTGCCGATCGACGTCATCAACCACCGCGTCAACGGGCTCGACATCACGTCGTGGAGCGGGTCGCACGCGCTGCTCTACCTCGGCACGGCGGTCATGCTGGCCGGTGCGATCCGCGGGTGGATGAAGTACTTCCCCGAGGGCAACGCACGGACGTTCGGGCTCGTGGCGCTGTGGTTCTTCTTCCTGGAGAACGTCTGGTTCCCCAACCAGCACCAGGAGTACGGCGTGCGCGCGTTGCAGGCCTACGACGACGGCAAGGCCGAGGCTGAGCCGATCCTCCTGCAGTTCGCCGCCGACCAGCTCGGCGTGCCGGTCGGGCGGGAGGCGGTCGTGCACTTCGCGCTGCCCATCGCGGACTGGGTCTACCCGGTGTGGGGGCTGGTCGCCGCGGCGATCGTGCTGGTCATCGCCCGCCGGACGATCGAACGGCGGTGGGCCGCCACGGTGGTCGCGGCCGGGTACGTCGCGTACCGGTGCCTGATCTGGCCGCTGCTCGCGGGCATCGACTTCCCGAAGTCCGCGGTGCCGCTGTTCCTGATCCTCGTCGCGGTCGCCGTCGACGCGGCGCACGCGGTGAAGATGCCGACTCCTGCTGCCGCCGTGCTCGGGTCGGCGGCCGTCACGACGGTCGGGTACGTCGGCATCTGGTTCCAGCAGGAGTACCTGTGGGGGCCGCCCATCTCGTTCTCGTCGGCGGCGGTCACGGCCGTGCTGCTGGCGGTGTTGTGGACGGTCGGGGACGTGGTGGTCCACCGGCCGGAGACGCGGCTGATCGCGTCAAGGCTGAGGATCGGCCAGCTGCGCTGACAGCCGGCTGGTGATCCGGCCGAACAGGTCGGCCAGGGGCTCACCGACGTCCCGCCCGAACTCGGTCAACCCGTAGGTGACCTGGGGCGGGGTCGTCGGCTCCACCTTGCGCCAGATCAGGCCGTCCTCGACGAGCCCGCGCAGGGTCTGGGACAGCATCTTCTCGCTGATGCCGCGAATGCTCTCGCGCAGTTCGAAGAACCTGAGGTCGTTGGTCTGCAGGGAGATCAGCACCCAGATGCCCCACCGGCTGGTGACGTGGTCGACCATCTCGCGCGCGGGGCAGTCGGTGTGA
Source organism: Lentzea sp. (assembly GCA_030146905.1). The sequence goes on from JASLAV010000974.1 coordinate 4,856, forward strand.
AACACCTCATACCGCTCCGTCGCCCCGGACCGCGTGAACTGAGTTCCGACCACCATGTCCGGAGCTTACCCAGAGGTACGTCCTTACGAAATGTAAGCCCAGCTCCTAGCGTCGTGCCCACATCGACGAAGGAGCTGCACATGATCGTGGTGACCGGCGCTACCGGGAACATCGGCCGGCCGTTGACGCGGGCGCTGGCGGTGGCGGGCGAACAGGTGACGGCCGTGTCGCGGCACGTCGCCGAGGTGCC
>JASLAV010000155.1 GCA_030146905.1 Lentzea sp.
GGCAGCGGCAGACCACGTCGAACCTCCACTTCGGAGACCCCACGGCGGCGGTGCGCACGGACGCGGTGCTCGATCAGCTCGACGGTGTGCCGATCACCGTGGGCGGGGCGTCCCTGGCCGGCCTGTTGCGCCCGGCCTACCTGTCGCTGAAGCCCGAGGACTAGGAAGAAAAGCGCTCAGGCGGGTGGACCCGTTGGGCGCTGCGCGGTCCGGGCGCGGTGGCTTGTGGGCGCGCGGAGGGCGAGCGGCTCGGGTCTGCCGGTTGGCCGGGGTCAGCGGAGGAGCTTCTGCTTGGAGCGGTTGGCCCACAGGGTCACGCCGGCGCCGGCGAGGCCCACCTGCAGAGCCAGTTCGATCCAGTCGATCCCCGCGGTGTCGGCCACACCCAGGACCGTGGCGGCCGCGGTGCCCAGCAGGGCGGCGACGATGCCCACGAGGACGGTCGCGAGGAGCGACACGTGTTGCCTGCCCGGGATCACCAGGCGGCCCAGGCCGCCGATGACCGCTCCGAAGAGCAGTGCGGTGAACAAGCCGTCGATCTCCACTGCGTACCCCCTGCGACTCTGGTGCGTGTCACTCCAGAGTCCGCTGTGCGACGGGTTCGCGAATCAGGCCTTCCCCTGAGTGCTCCCTGAGTTCGCCCCTGGGCCCTGTCCTGGAAGTCTCGACCGTGACTCTCGTCGAACGGGCTTACCGGACAGGGCCCAGGAGCACGGCGGCTGTCGCGGAGAGCTCGCGGCCCGGCACGTCCGGGTCGCAGCCCACCCTGGCGAGGCGGGCCCGGATGGCCGTGGGGGAGCGCACCATGGCGTCGGCCAGGGATCTGATCAGTTTCGGGGAGTCGGTCTCGGACGGGGTGAGCCAGGCGGTGCGCAGCTCGGTGTCGAGGGCTTCGGTCCAGGGCTGGTTGGCGTTCGCGTGGCGGGACGGGCGGCTGCGCAGGCGCGAGTGGGCGCCCAGGACCCGCGCGAGGAGCTTGCCGACCGTGACGCCGCCCTCTACCGGCAGGCGGAGGTGGCCGTCCGCGACCACCTCGCCCGAGTCGAGTGAGCCGAGCAGGTCGAGCACCATCGATTCGTCGGAGTCGGTCGTCGCGCTCAGCCGGTAGTTGACCTCGCCGAGCTTGATCTCGTTGTGGAAGGTGGATGTCATGGGGACGACGTTAGGGATGGGGTCTGACGGTTTTTCCGGGGTTGGGCCCCGGGAGCCGTTGTGCTGCCGGGAGTTCACTCGAAGGGGTGGTGGCCGCGCCGTAGGGCGTGTCCCGTAAGTCCGTTCGATGAGAGTCGCGGTCGAGACTTGCGGGACACGCCCTAGCTTGAGTTTTAACCTGTTCGGCGTGGTCGTGGGTTGCTGGACTTGGATTTGTGGCCGCGTCTGGGTTTCTGCTTGTTCGCGCTGGTGACGGTGTGGACGTCGTGTCGTGTGGCGGGCTGGTGATTCGGTCGTCCGTGTGGGCGTCCGGGGCCGGGTCGCGAGGGTTTCGGGACTGCGGCTGGGCAGATGAGTTGTGGTCGTAGGTTCCGAAACCCTCGGCGGACTCGCGCTGGGCTGAGGCGGTGGACTGGGCGGGGTTTTTCCCAGGGCAGGCGCAGGTCTGTGGTGAGGTCGCGGGCGAGGCGGAGCTGGGTGCAGGCGGTCAGGAGAAGCCAGGTCCAGCGATCGGCGGCGTCGGGTGAGCGCAGTTTCGGGGTGGTCCAGCCGAGGGTTTGTTTGAGCATGCGGAAGGTGTGCTCGATGTCGAAGCGCCGCAGGAACGCCTGCCAGGCCAGATTCACCTCGGCGTCGTCGAGGCCGGTGCGGGAGTGCCAGAGCCACACGGGTTTCGGGGTCGCGCCCGAGGGCAGGCGTTCGACCCGCAGCAGGATCACGGTGCCCTCGAGGATGGGCAGGGTGCCGTCGTGTGAGGCCCAGGCGATGCGGTGCGTCAGCCTGGGGTGCAGCCGGTCCCAGGCCCGGATCAGCGCCGGGCCATAAAGCCGCGTCGTGGTCTGGATGGTGATATCCGGTGTGCCCCAGGTGCCGGAGTCGCCGAAGGCGAACTCGCCGCCGTGGCGCCGCGGCCTGCCCATTGTGCCCGACGGCTGCGGTGGAACCGGGCGGTGCAGGACTCGATCGGAGCGCATCCGGACCAGCACGGTGATCGGCAGATCGGCCAGCACGTGGGCCAGGCGGGGTCCGTCGTAGCCGGCGTCGGCGACCAGCAGGATGTCCGGATCCCCCGGTGACCAGTGCCCAGCGGCGGTCAGACGGTCCACCACGCCCCGGATCTGGCGGGCCGTCACGTCCGCGGCGATGTCACCGGGCGCGAGCCGGACCGCGTCCAGCGGCGCTGTCCACGAACCCCGCCCGGTCTCCAGCGCGACCACAACCGAGTAGGGCCAGCCCGGCACCATCGCGTGCTGGTCCTTGCCCCGGCCGTAGGTGTGACACAGGATCCGCTGCGCACAGGTGTGCGCCTCGGGCCGTAGCCAGCAGGTCACGTCCACCGCCAGCACCAACCGCCCGTCCGCGGCCCGTGGCAGGGTCACTCCCGCCAGTGCGGTCCGTAACCGGTCGATGTCCACCCGGCCCCGAGCCAGCGCGGCATAGCCGCTGCCATGACCACGGCGATGCTCACCGGCCAAAGACAGCTCCGCGACCGACCGCACCGGCCCGTCGGCGCACAACACCGCGTCGGCCAGCTCGAACAACGCATCCGCCCGACGCGTGAGGCACCGGTAGAACTCCTGACGCAACGCCGACAACTCCCTGAACGCGGCGCCGTTCTGGGCATGGTGCACACTGATCAACTGAAGCCCTTGGTCTCGATCTTTCTCTGTCGCAAGAAGAAGAATCGACCAAGGGCTTCACTCATGATCAACCGGGGCCCCGACCAGCCTCTCAGAGGTTAAAACTCAAGCTAGGGCGTGTCCCGTAAGTCCGTTCGATGAGAGTCACGGTCGAGAGTCCCGGAGGCGGTGCCGCCGCGACGCCCTCATACCGGGCGTATTCGGGTGTTGCGGCGGTGCCGTCTCCGGGGCCCTCGGCCGCGACTGTCGCG
>JASLAV010001025.1 GCA_030146905.1 Lentzea sp.
CAGGGCCTCGGCCAGCTCCACCTCGCGCAGGGCGGCGCCCGGCGGGTAGCGGCCGTCGAAGATCGCTTCCCGGATCACGTCCGCGACCTCGCTGCTCAGGCCCCTGCGTCGAGCCGGTCCCACGGTCATGTCGCAATGTTAACAAGCGCACTACCCATGACCTTGTAGCAATGTTAACATTCGGACATGCCGAACATCCCCCGTTTCCACCTCGCCATGCCCGTCGACGACCTGGACGCCGCGCGCCGCTTCTACGGCGACACGCTCGGTCTCGAACAGGGCCGCAGCTCCGACACCTGGGTCGACTGGAACCTGCACGGCCACCAGTTCGTCACCCACCTGGCGCCGAGGACCGAGCGCGTCAGCAACCCCGTCGACGGCCACGACGTGCCGGTCCCCCACTTCGGCCTGGTCCTGACGGTCGAGCAGTTCCAGGAGCTGGCCCGGAAGCTGACCGACGCCGGCACGAAGTTCGTCATCGAGCCCTACGTGCGGTTCAAGGGCGAGCCCGGTGAGCAGTGGACGATGTTCCTGCTGGACCCGGCGGGCAACGCGCTCGAGTTCAAGGCGTTCGCGGACGACGCGCAGGTGTTCGCCGTCTGAGGAGAAGACAAAAATCTTGCACGATGCGCAAGTTTCGGTAGCGTGGACGTGACGCCGAGCCATGACCCGGTCACGCCGGGTCAGACAGGGAGAGGCCATGACCACGGTCGAGCGGCAGCGCAACGCGCAGGAGCTCATCCGCCCGCAGCTGCCAGCCGAACTCAGCGAGCGCGACGGGCGGTGCCCGTTCGACCCGGCCACCGCGCTGACCGAGCTGAGCGGGCGCGGGCGGATCCACAAGATCGAGCACAACGGCGACACCGTCTGGCTCGTCACCGGGCACGACGAGGCACGGGCGGTGCTCGCCGAGCCGAAGATGAGCGCGGACCGGATCAACAGCCCGCGCGCCAAGGCCCTCATCTCGCCGGAGCTGCACGCCGAGATGTTCCCGCCGGAGCGCCGGGCCGGGTCGTTCATCTTCATGGACGCCCCCGAGCACACGCGCTTCCGCCGGTTGCTGACCGGGCAGTTCACCGTGCGGCGCATGCGGGACCTGACGCCGCGCATCCACGAGATCGTGACCACCCGGCTCGACGCGATGATCGAGAAGGGCGCGCCGGCGGACCTCGTGCACGACTTCGCGCTGCCGGTGCCGTCGCTGGTGATCTGCGAGCTGCTGGGCGTCGACTACGGCGACCGCGACGAGTTCCAGCGCCGGACGGCCACGCTGCTCAGCCTGAACACGACGATCGACGAGCAGATCAAGAACTCCGCCGAGCTGCGGGGGTTCATGCGGTCACTGGTCCGCGAGAAGCAGCGCGAGCCCGGTGACGACCTGCTGTCCGGGCTCGTCCGCGACACCGACCTCACCGAGGACGAGCTCGCGGGCATCGCGAACCTGCTGCTCATCGCGGGCCACGAGACGACGGCGAACATGCTGGCGCTGGGCACGTTCGCGTTGCTGGAGCACCCTGACCAGTTCGCGAAGCTGCAAGACGATCCCGGACTGGTCGAGAACGCGGTCGAGGAGCTGCTGCGCTACCTGTCGATCATCAGCATGGGCGTCGCGCGGCACGCGAAGGAGGACGTCGTGATCGGCGGGGCCACGATCCGCGCCGGTGAGACGGTCGTGGTGTCGGTTCCGGCCGTGAACCGCGACGAGCGCCAGTACGACGACCCGCACGAGTTGCTGGTGGACCGGCCGCGCGGCCACCACGTGGCGTTCGGGCACGGCATCCACCAGTGCCTCGGCCAGCAGCTGGCGCGCGTGGAGATGACCGTGGGCTTCACCGAGCTGCTGCGCAGGCTGCCCACCTTGCGGCTCGCCGTGCCCGCGGAGGAGGTGCCGCTGCGGACCGACATGTCGATCTACGGTGTGCACCGGCTGCCCGTCACCTGGTGAACGCGGTCACCTGCTGAACCCCTCGCCGAGCTGGTCGATCATGCGGCCGACCAGCTCGGCGGCCGTGTACCTCTGCGCGGCCTGCGGGGTGTTCAGCCACCACTGCAGGACCGCGCGCATCGACGCGAGGAAGGTCGAGGCCGCCACCGCCGGGTAGGGGTCCTCCAGGGGGTCGAGGCCGCACCGTTCGGCGATCGCCGCCGCCAGCGCCTGCTCACGGGCGGAGTAGGCGGCGAAGACGTGCGGCAGCAGTGCCGGGTGCTGACGCAGCTCGCGCAGCTGGCGGAGCCGGTCGAGGTCGACGTACCGCGGGTAGATCGACTGCAGGGCGTTGCGGAGGGCGACCAGCACCGGTTCGTCGAAGGGCCGCGCGGCGAACTCGTGCACGAACGCCAGCGCCGTGGCCGTGTCGCCGGCGACGACGGCTTCCTCTTTGGACGAGAAGTAGTTGAAGAACGTCCGCAGCGACACCCCCGCCGCCCGCGCGATCTGTTCGACCGTCACCCCGTCGAGGCCGCGCTCGACGCACAGGCTCCAGGCGGCGTCACCCAGCGCCTCCCTGGTCGCCGCTTTCTTGCGTTCACGCAGGCCCGTCATGGCGGACAGAGTAGAACGTACCGAAAATTGGTATAGACCTTGCCACTCAGGTGAGCACCTCACTACGGTCCGTGAGATCGCTCTCACAGACCTACGGAGGACCGGGTGCGCCTACTCGGAGTCGTCGTGCTGGCCGGTGCCGTGCTCACCGCCGGCCAAGCTCATGCCTCTCCCCCCAGACCGGCTGCCGCACCCGCGGTCACGCTGATCACCGGGGACCAGGTGCTCACCGGGCAACGGGCGGTCAGACCGGCGCCCGGCCGCGAGCACGTCCTGTTCACGACCTACACCGCCGGGGGCCACGAGTACGTGGTGCCGCACGACGCCCTCCCGATGATCGCGGACGGCCGCCTCGACGAACGCCTCTTCGACGTCACCGAGCTCGCCACGTACGGCGGGGCCCTGCCGGTGATCGTCACCTACCCCGACGGAGTTCTCAGCGCGCAGTCCGGCCTCCGCCTGCGCAGCATCAACGGCGTGGCGTTCGACGCCGCCAAGACGCCGCTCGTCGGCGGTGTCACGGCGTCGGGCGCGAAGAAGATCTGGCTCGACGCCAGGCGCCAGGCGAG
>JASLAV010000178.1 GCA_030146905.1 Lentzea sp.
CGACAGCCCGCTCGACCCGGCGCGCACGCTCGCCTCGCTCGGCGTCGTGGACGGCGAGCTGCTGCAGTTGCGACGCCGCAACGAGAACCCGCCTCCGCCGTTGTACGACGACGTCGTCGACGCGATCGCGGAGTCCGACCCGGACTCGTTCCGGCCGTGGACCAAGGAGACCGCCCAGCGGTTCGGTCACATCGCCGGCGCGCTCGCGCTGATCGCGGCGGCCGTGGCGCTGTTCCTGTCCGGCCCGCTCACGGCCGGCGGCGCCGGCAGCGGTCTGGCCGCCGCCATCGCCGGCGGTGTCGGCGCGGTGGCCATGCTGGCCGCGGGCGCGACCATCGCGCGGGCGTACTCGGCGGCGTCGACGGGTGTGCTGATCGCCGCGTGCGGCTCGCTGCCGCTGGCGTTCGTCGCGGGCTACCACGCGGTGCCCGGCGCGGGCTTCACCCCGAAGATGCTGCTCGCCTCGGCGCTGCTGATGATCTTCGCGTGGGGCGGCATCCTGCTGATCGGCCACGGCATCACGGTGTTCATCGCCGCGGCCACGGCCGGCACGTTCCTGTCGCTCGCCTTCCTCGTCTCGACGTTCGTCGAGCACCCGCTGCCCGGTGTCGCCGCCGCGACCGGCGCCGTGGCGCTCGGCGCGCTGTCGCTGCTGCCCAGGCTCACGCTGCAGCTGGCCAAGATCCCGCCGCCCGTCGTGCCGACGAACGCCGAGGACCTCAAGGAGGACACCGGCTTCCCGGAGTACGCGGTCATCGAGCGCCGCACCGCCGTGGCGCACGAGTACCTGACCGGCATGATCATCGGCACCGGCGCTGTCGCGGCGCTGTCCGCCATCGTCGCCACGTCCGCCGGCACGATCTGGAGCACGATCTACGGCATCGTCGTCGCGATCGTGCTGATGATGCGCGGCCGTGCGTACGCCAACGGCGCGCAGGCCGTGGCGCTGCTGTCGACCGGCATGTTCGCGAGCGCGGGCATCCTGCTCGGCTGGCTGATCTCGTCGAGCGAGTTCAACCGCATCGCGTTCGTCTTCGGCGCGCTGCTGCTGCTCGGTGCCGCCGCGCTGGTGCTCGGCGTCGTCTTCCCCGACCAGAAGTTCTCACCGCCGTTGCGCCGCACCGTCGACATCATCGAGGCGATCCTCATCGCGGCGGTCGTGCCGCTGGCTCTGGCCGTGATGGACATGTACTCGGTCTTCCGGGGCCTGATCTCGCTATGAGGCCCGGTATCAGGCGCACCACGGCGGCAGCGACCGCCGGACTGCTTCTGCTGACGGGAGCACTTCCCCAGGCTTCCGCGCAGCCGTCGTCGTCCACGCCGGCCTCGGCCCGCCCGAACTCGGTGCCGCCGGACCTCCCGCCCGGCACTCCGCCGCCGAAGGACGACGGCAGGCCGGACGTGACGTACAAGCGCACCAACAAGGGCTGCGTCGAGTCCGACACCAAGAGCGAGCTGATCGAGACCAAGCCGTGGGGCCAGGTCCAGCTGAACCTGGAGCAGGCCCACAGGTTCGCGACCGGCAAGGGCGTCAAGATCGCGATCATCGACACGGGCGTCGACCCCAGCAACCCGCGCTTCGGCGGCCGGGTCCAGGGAATCGGCGAGTACGTCGACGGCAACAAGAACGGCACGGACGACTGCGACGGCCACGGCACCGAGGTGGCGGGCGTCGCCGCGGCTGCCAAGACCGAGGGCGACTTCGTCGGCGCCGCACCGGAGGCGACGATCCTCGCGATCCGGCAGACCAGCGACCGCTTCGAGTTCGGCGGCGACGCGAACAACGAGAAGCGCGCGACGGCCGGCAAGGTCGGCACGCTGGCCATGGCCATCGTCCGCGCGGCCGACCAGGGCGCCAAGGTCGTCAACATCTCGCTGACCAACTGCAACCCTCCCAAGGGCTTCAGCGCCGACGACCGGAAGCTGCAGGCCGCGATCAAGTACGCGGTCGACGTCAAGGACGTGGTGATCGTCACCGCGGCCGGCAACAAGGGCGACCAGGGAACGGGCTGCGGCAAGCAGAACGACAACCTGGACCCGACCAACGTCAACTCGGTGTCCTCGCCCGCGTGGTTCGCCGACGACGTGCTGTCCGTGGCGTCGATCGGCCGCTCCGGCGCGGTCTCCGAGTTCAGCATCTGGGGCCCGTGGGTCAGCATCGCGGCGCCGGGCGAGGAGATCATCTCCGTCGACCCCAAGGGCACCGGCCTGACGAACGCGAACGTGACCGCGAACGGCGTGCAGGACATCAAGGGCACGAGCTTCGCGGCCCCGTACGTCGCCGGCATCACGGCGCTGGTGCGCCAGCGGTTCCCCGACCTCAAGGCGCGCCAGGTGATGGACCGCCTCAAGGCCACCGCACTGCACCCCGGCAACGTGTCCGGCAGGGACCACAAGACCGGCTTCGGCATGGTCAACCCCGTCGCCGCGCTGACCGCGGTGTTGCCCGCCGAGTCCGCCGGTTTCCGGAAGGACCAGCCGGAGGAGCTGACCACCTCCGTCAACCCGCCGCCGGGGCTCGACTGGCCGCCGATCATCGTGGCGCTGAGCGGCATCGGTGTCGGCGGTGCGCTGCTGATGCTGACGCTGATCATCCGCAACTCGCTCAACCGCAGGCGCCGGCCCGCCTAGCGCCTGGACGACGAGAACGGCCCCGCTGGATCACCAGCGGGGCCGTTCTCGTCGTTCGGGAAGTGTTTCAGTCGTCGTCACCGATCGTCTTCGGCGCGGCCTTCTTGGGTTTGCCGAGCAGGTCCTCGATCGAGCCGGTGAGCCGCTGCTTCGGCTTGTGGTCCTTGTCGCCGCCCTGCTGGCCGCCGCCACCCATCATGCCGCCCATCATGGGCATGCCACCCACCACGCCACCGGGAACACCTCCAGGACGTCCACCGGCGGCCGCGGCGGCCGGAGCGGTCCCAGCACCCTTGTCGGCAGCCGGAAGCTGCTCAGCGACGCCTGTGGCGCCTCCGAACTGCATCGGCGGCGGGGTCGCGGCAGCAGCGGCCGGAACGCCGGCGGAACCGACGCCACCACCTCCTCCACCGACGCCGCCACCGGTTCCCCCGCCACCACCGGCAGGAGCACCGCCACCGGTGCCGGCGGCCGCTGTCGCCGACGCCTTGGCCGGTTCCGGCATCGTCGGCGACGGCTTGGCTGGCGCGGTGTAGGTCCAGTCCGCCTCGGGGTACCGGTGCTCCATCCGCACGGCGCCGAAGCCCTCGGTCTCACCGGAGACCCCGTCGCACAGCTTGAGGAACGCCTCCAGCACCTGCCGCGCGGACTCGTGCAGCTCGCGCACGGGGCCCTTGATCTCCTCGATGTGCTTGACGGCCCGCTGGTCGCCGTCCAGGGGCAACGACGCCGTGCCGGACACCGAGTCCGCGACGTCGGCCAGCACGTGCGCCATGTCCTGCACGATGTCGCGCACGCCCTCGGCGGTCTCGTCCAGCGCGTCCGCCATCGCGCTCATCGCGTCGGACATGTCGCCGCCCGCGAGCCCCACCTTGCGCATGTGGTCGAGGAACGCGTCGGCGTCCTTGCCCTCCCACCGCGCGTCGACGCCGCCCAGCGGTGCCGCGACGTGCTTGGTGACCGCCTCGGTCACCTTCGCGGCCTTGCGCCAGCGCTCCGCTTCCTCGCGCAGGTCGTTCCAGTCGCCCACGAGCGGGTCGAAGAAGTCGCGCACGAGGTCCACGACACCGAGCTCCCGGCTCACCCGCGAGAGGTAGTCGAGCTCGGGCCCCACCTCGGCCGCGATCTGCCTGCCGTCCTTGGTCATCAAGAGGTTCCCCCTACCGCCGGTCGGCCTTCTTGATGAGCTGCAGGCTCTCGTCGTCCTGACCGCCGTGCTGCTTCGCGACGGCGTGCAGGCCCTTGGCAGCCGCTTCGAGCGTGTCGCAGGCGCGGGCGAGCTGGGAGTTGAGCAGTTCGGCCGCACGCGCGTAGCCCTGGGCCGTGCCGACGGTCCTGCCGATCTCGCCGAACGACTGCGGGCGCAGCGGGGACACCTTCATGGCGTCCCGCACGCGCCTCAGATCGTCCGTGGTGCCGTCGATCCGGTCGGCGTACTGCTCCAACCACTCCGGGTCGACGGATATCCGACCGGCCACAGCGTTCCCCCAACAGTCCGGGTGCGTTTCGTCCTGATTCGACGGTGGCGCACCCGGACCGGTTCCGCTACTTCTGCTGAACCGCCTGCGGGTCCTGGATCGCGCCGCTGGAGGTCTGGATCGCGTCGTAGCTGCGGTTGGCCTCGTTCTTGTTGAGCTGCGGACCCATCGGCAGCAGGCTCAGGATCTGGTTCGGCGCCGGCGGGAACGTCCCGTCGAGGCCCAGCGCCGACGCGGTGCCGGCGTCGGGGACGCCGTAGCGGACACCACGGCCCGTGACGATCTGCACCGGACCGGTCCCGAAGTCGCCCTTGCCCTGGCTCGCCCGCACGACTGCGGCCTTGCCCGGCAGCATCAGGAACTGGTCGATGATCTCGCCGGCCGCACCGGCCGCGTTCAGGGCGACCGGGGTCATCTCCTTGGGGCCCGGCAGCTTCGAGCCGATCGTCACCGAGGTGTGCTCGGCCTTGTTCTGCTCGGTGAAGTTCTCGGCCTTCCAGCCCAGGCACACCACGGTGTTGTTGGCGTTCGCCTCGAGCGTGGTGGGGATCTTCGCCGGGTAGGAGTCGAGCGTCAGCGGGTTCTTCGGGTTCTTGTTGCCGGAGACGGCGTTCGGCGAGAGCTGGATCGGCTCCTTGGCGTTCGAGTACGCGAAGCGCAGCAGGTCGCCGACGGTCTGGTCGACGTCCTGGAAACCGTCGGCGAGCGCCACCATGAACTGCGCGGTGTTCGTCAGGTTCACCTCGACGACCTCGCCGACGTTCACCCGCGTCTCGGTGACGTAGGTGGCCTGCTTGCCCTGGTCCGGGATGGTCGGCGCGACCAGCGGAGCGACCTCGGGGATGGCGTTGAGCAGCGCCGTGCTGATCGCACGCGGCTGCTTGCCCCTGAGCTTGAGGGCGTTCATCACCTTGTCGTCCTTGAGGTTCACCTCGGCGCGAACCGTGGACGACGAGATGTCGCGCAGGCTGTTCGGCTTCTTGTAGATCAGGTACGCCTTCTTGGCGCCCGTGCGCTGCTGCACCAGCAGGGCCTCGTCGCCGAGGTCGGGGTTGCCACCGCTGACACCGGCGATCACGGAGGTCTTGATCTGGTTCTCCGCCGCCTGGTTCTCGCGGAACTCGTCCAGGTCGAGCGTGTCGCAGACGGACCACTGCGCGTCGATCCGCAGTGCCGGCTTCGGCAGCACGTCCGGGGCGTCCGGCAGACCGGTGAGCCTGCCGCGGGGCAGGTTCGCGAGCGCCGACTCGCTCACGAGCTTCGGCTCACCGCCTGCCGCGCCCTGCGAGGTGCCCGCCGTGCCGCCCGGCGCGTCGCCGCCACCGGCCTGCTGGTCGGGGCTGTTGCGCGAGAACCACAGCAGCCGGGCCGACGCCAGGTTCGTCATCGGGATCAGCCGCCTCGGCGACGCGTCCACGACGTAGACCTGGCCGGTCTCCTTGCTGATGGCGATCTGCGTCTGGTCGTCCAGCTTCGGCGCCGGCTTGAAGAGCCCGAACACGAGGAAGCCGAGCAGACCGACGATGCCCAGGACAACACCGACCGCTGTCGCACGCGAGTGGTTGCGCATGGGGTCATGCAGCATCACCGCGTCTCTGCGGACCAGAGCGGACTGCATCCGCCGCAGGACGAATTGGTAGGCCTGGACCTGTGACTTGGTGGTGGGTGTTGATGCCATTCTCGGCTCGCTGCTCTCCCAGTCGCGGTACGGTTCGGCAGGATAGCCGGACGCAGGTTGCTTCGTGGGCCGGTTCGCCAAGCCCGCCGACCGTCGAGGGGAAAGAGACCACAACGGATGTCCGTGACCACTCCACATCCGCCCCGGCCCAACCCAGGGACGGCACGGCCGGGTCCTGGGGCACCAGGGGGTCCTGGCCAGCAGGCACCCGCGCCTCCTCGTCCGGTCGGGCGTGTCCGCCGCAGGACGGCGAACGTGAGCCTGGGCTCCCTGCCCGTCTCGAACGTAGTCACGATCGAGGTCGGCCTCGCGATCGCACTGCTCATCCTCACGCTCATGGGCGTGAAGGACAGCTCCGGCGCGCTCAACGTCGTCTCCGTCTCAATAGCCGGCGGTGTGCTGTTCATCGCATTGGTCCTGGCGTTCACGCGCTCGCGCGGCCGTTGGCTGACGCAGTGGATCAGTGTCCGGATGCGCTACAACTTCCGGTCGCACACCCGCACCGCGAAGCGGGTGGACCCGCAGGAGTCCAAGCCGGGTGACGACGAACTGCCGGTGCTCGGCCCGGAGGACCCCCGCGTCGCGCTGCTGCGCCTCGCCATCCCGGACCTGGTGATCGCCAAGGGCGTCGACCACGAACGCCGTCCGCTCGCGCTGGCGTGGCACGACGGCGCGTGGACCGCGGTGCTGCTCGTCGACCCGACCCCGCCGCTGATCTCCGCGATCGGCACGGCACCGTCGCTGCCGCTGGGAGCGCTCGCGCCGTGCCTGGAGGACCGCGGTGTCGTGCTGGACGCGATCACCGTGATCTGGCACTGCTACCCCGGCAGCGCGGCGCTCCCGCCGAACTCGCCGGCCATCAGCTCGTACATGGAGGTGCTCGGCCCGCTGCCCGCGGCGGCCAGGCGCACCACGTGGATCACGGTCCGGCTCGACCCGCGCCGGTGCGGCGAGGCGATCAGGGAGCGCGGCGGCGGCGTCGTCGGCGCGCACCGGGCGCTGATCGGCGCGTTGTCCCGCGTCCGCAACGCCCTGGAGTCCGCCGGCGTCACGATCCGCCCGCTCGACTCCGACGAGCTGCTGCGCGCGGCGATCTCGTCGGCCGAGCTGACCGCCGCCGTCGGCAACACGAACCCCGTCTCGCTGCGCGAGAAGTGGTCGGGCGTCACCGCGGGTGGCGTCGGCCACGCGAGCTACGCGATCACCGGCTGGCCGTCGAAGGGCCTCAAGGGCAGCCTGAACTCGCTGACCGGTGTGCGCGCCCTCTCGTCGACGCTCGCGATGTCGATCTCACCGTCGCGCGAGGACGGCCAGGTCTCGCTGCGCGGCCTGGTGCGGGTGAGCGCCCGCACGCCGAGCGAGCTGGACCGCGCGGAGGACCAGTTGTCGAAGCTGAGCGCCAAGCTCGACATCACGCTGACCCCGCTGCGGGGCATGCAGCTCGCCGGCCTCGCCGCGACGCTGCCGCTGGGAGGTGTGGCATGAGCTCGTCCCGTCTGCTCGACACGCGCGGCCGCGGCGCGGTGGCACCGGAGTTCCTGGTGTCTCCGAACATGCTCGACCTGGTCAGCCCCAGCGGCGACCGCGGCGGCATGATGCTCGGCCAGGGCACCAAGGGCGAACCGCTCGCCGTGTCCGTGCTGCGTCCCACGCCGACCCGCATGGTGGTCGTGGGCGGCCTGTACCTGGCACGCCAGATCGCGTTGCGCGCCATGGCGACCGGCGCGTGGATCATCATCGCGACCGGCCGTCCCCAGGCGTGGCAGCCGGTCGTGCGCGCCGCGGGCCAGGGCCCGGACGGCCGTCCGTCCCAGCTGGTGCAGCTGCGCCGCCTGTCCCCCGCCGACCTCCCGAGGCCGACGGAGGACATGCCGCTGCTGGTGATCCACGACGGCGGCCACGTGCCCCAGGAGCTCTTCCCGCCGCGCGCACCGTGGCAGACCACGATGTACGTCCTGCCGTACCTGCACCCGCAGGCCTCGACGACGGCGAACAACGCGGACCTCGTTCTGCTGCAGCGCCTCCCGATGGGCCAAGCGCAGCTCGCGGGCCAGATGTGGCGCCTGCGCCCGCAGATGTTCCAGCAGCTGACCCAGTTGAAGGACGACCAGGTCATCGCCATGGGCCAGGACATGTGGGCGCACCTGCGCCTGTACACCACCCCCGCAGAGCAGCAGATCCTCGGAGCGGTGCGCCGCGGCGATTGAGAGTCGCGTTTCAATTGGTGAGCCTTGCGCCCCGGACGTTCATCGTTCGGGGCGCAATTGTTTTGTCCATAGATCAGCGGAACCAACTAATTCACATAGTGGTCAAAACTGTTGAATCGCCATTCGAAGGCAATTTCGTGGACCGTCTTGTGTGAAATCAGTCCGCACCACTAAGAAAACTCTCACCTGCTCTACCCTGCGACGAGGGAGCTTGCTGCTATGGGAGAATCGTGGGCCAGACGAGCGGCTGGAATCGGGCTGGTGGCGGGCACTGCGCTCGTCCTGTCGTCCGTCTCCGCCACCGCTGCGCCCGAGGGGGAGATTCGCAACCTCG
>JASLAV010000199.1 GCA_030146905.1 Lentzea sp.
AGCGCGCCATCGAGCTGCCGGGTCACATCAAGACCACCGGCACGCACTCGGTCACGGTCCGCCTCCACCCCGAGGTCACCGTGGCTCTGCCCCTGAACGTCACCAGCGCTGCCGAGTGACGTTGCACTGACACCCGCCGAGCGAGCTCGGCTGGTTCGGTCTGCTGAGGCGCCGCTCACCTGGAATGCTCCGGGTGGGTGGCGCTTTCGCTCGTTCAGAGCAGTGAACACCTGTCCACGTCCTGTGGATAAACAGTCCGTTCAGCCGTGCGACGACACGCCGAAGAGGGTGTTTTTCGCGACACGCCGTCGGTGTGGCCCACAACTTTTTCCACAAGTTGTACACAGCCCTTGAGCTGCAGTTACTTCTGTCACTCCACTGGTTGTCAACAGGTTGTCCCCAGCACCTCCGTCCCTGTGGGCAACCATCCACAGGTTGTCCCCCAGTTGTCCACAGGGCGATCCACACGCTGGTTTGCTTGCTCCGGACGGGTCCCTCTAGCGTCGCGGCACGGGCATGGTCATCGCACAGCGTTGCCGCCCGGAATTGTCGGTGCCGCGCTGTACAACTAGGGGACATGGCACCGGCTCTCGACTCTTCGCAGGGGTGATTTGGCAGTGGCGCTGGTGGACGACCGGGGTATGGCGGAGCCCGCATTCGAGCGTCAGCCGCCGCAGGACCTCGCCGCCGAGCAGTCGGTCCTGGGCGGCATGCTGCTGTCCAAGGACG
Organism: Lentzea sp.; assembly: GCA_030146905.1. Next base: position 730 of record JASLAV010000199.1, read on the forward strand.
CCATCGCGGACGTCATCGAGGCCCTCGCGCCGAACGACTTCTACCGCCCGGCGCACCAGGCGATCTACGACTGCATCCTCGACCTGTACGGCCGCGGCGAGCCCGCCGACCCGATCACCGTCTCCGCCGAGCTCGAACGGCGCGGCGAGCTGCTGCGCGTGGGTGGCGCGCCGTACCTGCACACGTTGATCGCGACGGTGCCGACGGCCGCGAACGCCGGGTACTACGCGGAGATCGTGGCCGAGAAGGCCGTGCTGCGCCGCCTGGTCGAGGCGGGCACCCGCATCGTCCAGCTCGGCTACAACGGCGCTGAGGGCGCGGACGTCGACGAGGTGGTCGACCGCGCGCAGGCCGCCATCTACGAGGTCACCGACCGCCGCACGACCGAGGACTACGTGGCGCTGGAGGACCTGCTCCAGCCGACGATGGACGAGATCGACGCCATCGCGTCGCGCGGTGGCATCTCGCAGGGCATCCCGACCGGCTTCGCCGACCTCGACGAGCTGACGAACGGCCTGCACGGCGGCCAGATGATCATCGTCGCCGCCCGTCCCGGTGTCGGCAAGGCGCTGGCGCTCGACACCCCGCTGCCCACGCCGTCCGGCTGGACCACGATGGGCGAGGTCTCCGTGGGCTCGTTCCTGATGGGCGCCGACGGCCGTCCGACCCGGGTGGTCGCGGCGACCGAGGTGATGACGGGCCGTCCGTGCTTCGAGGTGGAGTTCTCCGACGGCACGGTGATCGTGGCCGACGCCGAGCACCAGTGGCTCACGGAGTCGTGCAGCGAGACCGGCGGCTTCTGGGCGATCCGCACGACGGCGCAGCTGTTCGAGCGCGTCGGCCTGTGCCGCATGTTCGTGCGCATGTCCGCCGCGTGGGAGCTGCCGGCCGCCTCGCTGCCGCTGTCACCGCGCGCGCTGGGCCAGTTCCTGTCCGGCCTGGGCGACCTGGAGCTGACGGACGACGAGCAGCGCGTGGCCAAGGACCTCGGCCTGGCCGACGAGCCGCACATCCCCGCGGCGTACCTGCGTTCGTCGCGCAAGCAGCGCGAGGAGCTGCTGGCCGCGCTGGAGATCGACGGCCGCTTCGCCCGCCTGCGCCGCGACGTCGACGAGCTGCTCGCGGGCCTCGGCCGTCACGACCAGGTGGAGATCGTGGCGGTGCGCCCGGTCGCGTCCGTGCCGGTGCGGTGCGTGCAGGTCGACAACCACGACCACCTGTACCTCGCGGGCGAGACGATGATCCCGACCCACAACTCGACGCTGGGCCTCGACTTCGCCCGCTCGTGCTCGGTGAAGCACGGCATGACCAGCGCCATCTTCAGCCTGGAGATGAGCCGCACCGAGATCGTGATGCGCATGCTCTCCGCCGAGGCGCGCATCCGCCTCGGTGACATGCGAGGCGGCAAGATGAGCGACGACGACTGGACCCGCCTCGCCCGCAGGATGAGCGAGATCAGCGAGGCGCCGCTGTTCGTCGACGACAGCCCGAACCTCACGATGATGGAGATCAGGGCGAAGGCGCGTCGCCTCAAGCAGCGCCACGACCTGAAACTGGTGGTCGTCGACTACCTCCAGCTGATGAGCTCCGGCAAGCGGACAGAGTCACGTCAGCAGGAGGTCTCGGAGTTCTCGCGAAACCTGAAGCTGATCGCCAAGGAGCTGGAAGTCCCGGTCATCGCGATCTCCCAGCTCAACCGCGGTCCGGAACAGCGAACCGACAAGCGCCCGATGCTGTCCGACCTCCGTGAGTCCGGCTCGCTGGAGCAGGACGCCGACATGGTCATCCTGATCAACCGCCCGGACGCCTGGGAACGCGACGACCCGCGCGCCGGCGAGGCCGACCTGATCATCGCGAAGCACCGTGCCGGCCCGACCGCCACCATCACCGTGGCGCACCAGCTGCACTACTCCCGCTTCACCGACCTGGCCCAGACCTGACACCGTGAGACGCCGCCTGGTGCGATTCACCAGGAAGCGGTTCGCGGTGGTCCGGGCGCAGGCCATCGAGCGAGATGTGCAGCAGCCTGTTCCACATCTGCGGGCAGCACTCGTCGGTCACCTCGACGGCGTGGCCCGGTGAGACCAGCAGGAGCAGCAGGTCATCGTGCTGGAGCGCGTCCCCGCACGCTCCTCGGACTGGTCAACGAACGCGACCGGCTGTCAGGACCCGAACCGGTCCCAACCGTCGCGGTGCTGCTCGACCTCGCCCAGCGCGACGTTCGGCGGCGTCACGTAGAACGCGGGCGTGTCCGTGGAGAGGTCCACGAACACCAGCGAGTGGGCAAGGGCGACGTCCTGCTTGGTGGAGAGACGCATCGGACGCTCCTGCGCGGTGCGCCGGGCGAACACCCGCGCGGGCTTGTCGTTGACCTTCAGCCAGAACCGTCGTTCCTCTGGCACGACCTCGACCTTGTGGCAGGTGCGGCGTGCCACCTCAGCGGCTGCCAGGTAGACGGCCACCTCATGCACCCTGTCAGTGCTCAGCTCGGAGAACTCCATGCCGGCCCATCGACCTGAGCGCGGTCGGCGTTGGCGATCAGCCGGTTCGCCAGCGCGCGGATCAGGTCGCGGAGCTCGCCGGGCCGCTCGACCACGAACGGCCGGTCGAGCCTGGCCAGCAGCGGAGGTATCCAGTCGAGCCGCTCGGCCCGGATGCGGACCCGCGTCCACTCGGCGTCCTCCTCCAGCGAGGCGACCGACGGCGGGAAGACGGCGCGGACCTCGTCCGGCGTCGCTCGGACGCGCACCGCCACCTCGTGCCGGTGCGGCGCCTCGGCGATCGAGGTCAGCACCTGCCGTCCGGGGTCGAAGCCGGCCGGGACGTCGAAGGTGCCGTCGCGCACCTCGACGGCGGTGATCCGGTCGACCCGGAACGTGCGCACCTGTCTGCTGGCCGAGTCCGAACCGGTCAGGTACCAGCGGCCGGAGTGCGCCACGACTCCGTACGGGTGCACGACGCGTTCGCTCGCGCCGCCGTGGCCTGCGAGGTAGGCGAGCGCCAGAGGCCGGTGGTCCCGCGCCGCTTCCGCCACGGTGAGCAGGACCTCGGCGTCCGCCGCGAGTGCCGGCCGGGCGGGAGCGGTGAAGTCGGTGATCTCCAGCAACGCGTCCAGCCGGGGCCCGAGCGCCGCGGGCAGCACCCGCCGGACCTTCGCGACCGCGCTCTCGACGGCCGCGACCGAGGTGGTGATCTGCCCGGAACGCCTGCCCGTCACCAGGCCCAGCAGGACGGCCAGCGCCTCCTCGTTGCTGAGCATCAGCGGCGGCATCCGGTAGCCCGGTGCCAGGTGGTAGCCGCCGTACCTGCCGCGCACCGAGCGGACCGGGACGTCCAGGTCGAGCAGGCGGTCCACGTAGCGGCGGACGGTGCGTTCGTCCACGTCCAGGCGTTCGGCGAGCTCGGCGACGGTGCGGGTGCCTCCGCTCTGGAGGATCTCCAGCAGGGCCAGGACGCGGGCGATCGGACGGGTCACACCGAAGATCGTGCGGATACCGGGCGGATCCTGTCCAGTATCGCTCCTAGCGTGTCCCTATCCGCCGAGGAAAGGACCCGCTGTGCAGCTCGTTTCAGTCCGTGTCATCACCAACGACGTCGCTCGCCTCGCCGCGTTCTACGAACGGGCCACCGGCCTCGCGGTGCGGTGGCGCTCCGAGCAGTTCGCCGAGCTCGTGGGCACCTCGTGCACGCTGGCCATCGGCAGCGCCGAGACGATGGCGTTGTTCGGTGCCGGGGCCGCGGTGCCCGAGTCGAACCGGACGGCGATCATCGAGTTCCGCGTGGACGACGTCGACGCCGAGTACGAACGGCTGACCGACGTCGAGGTGGTGCAGAAGCCGACCACCATGCCGTGGGGCAACCGGTCGCTGCTGTTCCGCGACCCCGACGGCAACCTGGTCAACTTCTTCACGCCGCCCGCCTAACGCGGCTGGAGACCGCGCAGCGCCGTGTCGACCACGTTGTCCACGTACTCGTGGGTCAGCGGGCCGGTCCGGTGCAGCCACCTGTTGAGGACTGGTCCCCACAACATGTCGATGGCCACCTCGAGGTCGATGTCCTCGGCGAGCTGCCCGGCGCGGACAGCGGCGCGCAGGCGTTCCAGCTTCAGCTCCCGCATCGGCCCGTCCAAGCGTGACGCGTACTCGGCGGCCAGGAGGTGATCGTGGACGATCTCGACGTTCATGGCCCGCATGGCCCGGTCGTTGCGCGGATCGTCGAGCTCGTCGACCGTGCTCCGCAGGACCAGTTTCAGGTCGGCGGCCAGGTCACCGGTGTCGGGCAGAGCCGCGGCCTCGCCCTCGCCGGCGAAGGCGAGGAAGGCGTCGAAGAGCAACGAGCCCTTCGACGACCACCACCGGTAGATCGTCTGCTTGCCGACGCCGGCGGCGTGGGCCACGGCTTCAATGCTGAACTTCGTGTAGCCCACCTCGCCGACGAGGTCGATGGCGGCGGCGAGGATGGCTTGCCGCGCGGTCTCGCTGCGGCGAGCGGGATCTGGCTTCTTCAGGACCGGAGTCGGCGCGGCCTTCTTGGGCATGGTGGCAGCCTAACAGCCAACGAGACGAGACGGTCCGTCTTGTCAGATGGCTTTTCGTGTGGCAACCTCACACCCATCAACGAGACGGACCGTCTCGTCTCGCCAAACCGAGGGAGCCCAGATGGAAGCCTCAGCGACATCCCGTGTCTGGTTCATCACCGGCGCCAGCCGTGGTCTCGGCCGCGCGTTCACCGAGGCCGCGCTCGCCGCGGG
>JASLAV010001142.1 GCA_030146905.1 Lentzea sp.
GTCGAACTGGTCGAGCTTCTCGAATTCCTGCCTGCCCGCCGGAACGCCGAACAGCGGGCTGCCGGGCTCCAGCAGCCGCCCCGCGGTCAGGGGACCCACCGGCACCGGGTCGAACCCGATGCCGCGCAGGAACTCGGCCACGGCGTCCACGGCGCCGGGGGAGTCACCGGCGACGCCGAGGGCACGTCCGCCGGCGGGTTCCATGTCCTGGTAGGCGACGTGGTTGAGGGTTTTCACGACGTGTGCGCCCGTCAGCCGTGCGGCCACCTGTTCGCTCGTGCCCAACGGCGCGGCGGCGGGCGGCCAGTGGTTCATCGCGTCCACGACGACCTTGCCCGCGAACATCCCCGGTTCGAGCGTCCCGAACCGGTGCCACGGGATCGCCAGCACGACGAGGTCGGCGTCCGCGACGGCGTCGGCGGCGGACAGCGGCACCGCTCCCGGCGCCAGGAACTCGATGATCATCGCGATCCGCGAGGGGTCACCGGAGCCCGCGATCGTCACCTGGTGGCCCGCCGCCAGTGCGAGGCGCGCGAGGACGGGACCGACGTGGCCCGCACCGAGAACAGCGATCTTCACAGCACACCCGACCTGACTAGTTGATGTGTCATCCACCTTAACCGGACCAGCCCCCGGATATTCCCGCGGGGTCTCCGGGGCAGCGGGCTGCGCTACGTTCGGCGCGTGTGGGGTTTCGGTGACGCGTACGAGAGGTACGTCGGCCGGTGGAGCGGGCCGGTCGCGGTCGAGTTCCTGCGCTGGCTGGACGTGCCGCCCGGCCGGACGTGGCTCGACGTCGGCTGCGGCACCGGCGCGCTGACCCGGACCGTGCTGGCCCACGCCAGCCCGGCCGCGATCACCGGCATCGACCCGTCGGAGGGCTTCCTCGAGCGCGCCCGCCGGGAGGTGCCGGGAGCGACGTTCGAGTCCGGCACCGCGACCGACCTCGGTGGCCGCACCGCCGACGTCGTGGTGAGCGGCCTCGTGCTGACCTTCGTCCCCGACGTGCCCCGGGCCGTGGCCGAGTTCGCCGGCGCCGGGGCGACGGTGGGCGCCTACGTGTGGGACTACAGCGCCGGCATGCGGATGATGCGGCTGTTCTGGGACGCCGCGAAGGACGTCGACCCCGCCGCGGCGGCGCACGACGAGGGCGCGCGCTTCACCGCCGTGAGCGCCCCCGAGCCGTTGCGCGCGTTCTGGACGGGAGCGGGCCTGCGTGACGTCGAGGTGCGAGGCATCGTCGTGCCCACGGTGTTCCGCGACTTCGACGACTTCTGGGAGCCGTTCCTCGGCGGCACGGGCGCGGCGCCCGCCTACGCGGCGACGCTGCCACCGGAGCAGCTCGCCGCGGTGCGCGGCCTGCTCCGCTCCCGGCTGCCGGCGCGGGGCCCGATCGAGCTCACGGCCAAGGCGTGGGCCGTCAAGGGTTCGCGCTGAGGAACCGAACGGCCGGTCGCTGAGCATCGCCGTCACGTCCGCGCGACAAAGGGGTTTGAAAAAGTCTTTGCCCCGGAAGGGTGGAAGGACTCCCGTGTCGCGCAATGGCCACGGCCCACTGAAAGGCCTGGTCAGGACGGGCGGTGCCGCAGCGATAATGAATGTTGAAGGATAGGCTCGCCTAATTTATTTCGAATTGCGAGCCCTCCGCCGCGGTGGCATCGTCCGGATTACCGAACCTTTCCCACCACGGCAGGAGCGGACATGACCACTCTCGAGAACCCGGCAATGCCCGCAGTCCACGATTGCACCGTGAGCGACTGCTCCTACAACCACGACGGTTGCCACGCCTTCGCGATCACCGTGCGCGGTGACAACGGTGCCGCGGACTGCGGCACGTTCATCCCGCTCGGCACTAAGGGCGGCCTGGACAAGGTCGTCGCGCAGGTCGGCGCCTGTTCGCGCACCGACTGCACGTACAACGCCTCGCTGGAGTGCACAGCGCAGAGCGTGCGGGTCGGTCAGGGCGCCGGCGACCACCACGCGAACTGCCTGACGTACCAGCCGCGTTAGCCCTCACGCACCGGTGAGCCGGACACCACGTGGTGTCCGGCTCACCGGTGCGTGAACGGCGGCTACAGCAGCGCGAGCGGCTCCGGTCCGTCCGGCGGCGGGAACGCGCGGTCCAGCTCGGCCAGGTCCTCGTCCGTCAGCCGCAGTTCCAGCGCCTTGGCGTTCTCCGCGACGTGGTCGACGGTGCCCGCCTTGGGGATCGCGTTCACGTACGGCAGCCGCAGTACCCACGCCAGCGCCACCTGCGCGGCGGTCGCGTCGTGCCGCCGCGCCACCGAGGCGAGCGCCGGCGAGTGCAGCAGCCGCCCCTGTTCGACGGGGGAGTAGGCCATGACGGGGATGCCCGCCGCCTCGTGCCACGGCAGCAGGTCGTGTTCCGGACCGCGCCGCGTGAGGTTGTAGAGGATCTGGTTGGTCTGGCAGAAGCCCGGCAACGCCGTCAGCTCGCGCATGCCGGCCAGGTCCAGGTTGCTGACGCCCCAGTACCGGATCTTGCCCGCCTCGGCCAGTGAGGCGAACCCGTCCAGGGTCTGGGCCAGCGGGAAGCGGCCCCGCCAGTGCAGCAGGTACAGGTCGAGGTGGTCGGTGCGCAGCCGGCGCAGGCTGGCCTCGCAGGCACGGACGGTGCCGGTCTCGTCCGCGTTGCCCGGCAGCACCTTCGACACGAGGAAGACCTCGTCGCGGCGTCCTGCGACGGCCTCGCCGACGAGCTCCTCCGCCGCGCCGTCCCCGTACATCTCCGCCGTGTCCACCAGCGTGAGCCCCAGGTCGAGACCGGCGCGCAACGCGGAGATCTCCCCGGCGCGACGGGAGGGGTCCTCGGCCATCATCCACGTCCCCATGCCGAGAGCGGGGACGGTCTCGCCGGACGGCAGCTGCACGGTCATGTGCTCCAGCTTGCCGGGTACGTTGGTCTGATGCGACGCGCGCGCCCGATCCTCCTGGTGCTGCTCGTCGTCGCGCTGGCCGTGCTGGCCCAGGTCGCCGACATCCCCGACGGCGCCGCGCTGCGCGAGCTCGTCGGCCGCGCGGGAACGGCGGCTCCGCTGGTCTTCGTGGGCGTGTGCGCGCTCGGCACGGCGGTGTTCTTCCCGAAACCGGTGCTCGCCACGGCGGCAGGGCTGCTGTTCGGCGTCGGGTGGGGGAGCGCGATCGCCGTCGCCGGGTTCACGGCGGGCGCGATGATCGCCTTCGCCGTCGCCCGCGGGCTGGGACGCGACACGGTCAAGGGCTGGCTGGGGGAGCGGCTGGCGGTGGTCGAGCGGGTCTTCGCGAAGAGGGGCGTCGAGGCGACGCTCGTGATCAGGCTCCTGCCGGTCCTGCCGTTCACGCTGGCGAACTACGGCGCGGGCGTGACGTCGGTGAGGGCCCGCGACTTCGCGCTCGGCACCGCGCTGGGCCTCGTGCCCTCGACGGTGCTCGCCGCGGTGCTGGGCGACGCCCTGAGCGACCTCGGATCGACCCGTTCGCTGGTCGCGTTGTCGATCTGGGGCGTGCTGGCGGTCGTGGGGGTGTGGTGGGGGCGGAAGTTGATCACTTCGGCCGCACGGACGTCCTAGGACGCGAAAAGCCGCCCCGGCGGG
>JASLAV010001143.1 GCA_030146905.1 Lentzea sp.
GCCGTGGTGCCGGTGGAGACACCGAGCTGGATCGCGTAGTACACGGTGAGCAGGTAGCCGCTCTGCGACAGGACGCCGATGACGGCCTGCCTGGTCACGTCGCGCGCCGTCAGGCCACGCCACGACCCGCTCGCGGCGGCGACGGCGAGCAGCACGAGGGCGAGCGGCAGGAACCGCCACATCAGGATCGTGGTGGCGGGAGCACTTCCCGCACCGAGCTTGGCCCCGATGAAACCGGAGCTCCAGCAGAGGACGAAGGCGATCGACAGCAGGAAGTTCACATCCCACCTCCTATACAGATCGGTATACCCAGTTCCACCGGGACTATACAGATCGGTATAGTTTCTGCGTGAGCTCCACCAAGCGGGTCGTGATGACGCCGGCCGCCCAGCGCGTCCTGCGGGCCGCGGCCGGGCTGTTCTACGAACGCGGCATCCACGCCGTCGGCGTCGACCTGATCGCCGCCGAGGCCGGGGTGACGAAGAAGACCCTCTACGACCGGTTCGGCTCCAAGGAGCAGATCGTCGTGGAGTACCTGGCCGACCGCGACGAACGCTGGCGCGCCTTCCTCACCGAGTTCCTCGACGCCGCGCCACCGGAACCGGTGGCGCGCGTCCTGGCGGTCTTCGACGCCACCCTCGCCTGGGCGCCCGGCCACAGCTCCAAGGGGTGCGGCATGGTCAACGCGCACGCCGAGATCAGCGACGCGTCCCACCCGGCGCACCCGATCATCGTCGGGCAGAAGCAGTGGATGCTCGACCTGTTCACCCGCCTCGCCGGCGACGTCGCCGCGGACCGGGCCGTTCAACTGGGCCGCGGTCTCCTGCTGCTGCACGAGGGAGCGCTCGTCGCCCACGGCCTGAACATCTTCCCCGACGCCATCACCCACGCCCGTGAGCAGGCACGCGCCCTGCTGGGTCAAGGAGGACAGTCGTGCGCCTGAGGCTGGACAGCTTCATCGACCCCGGACTCGCCCGATACGTCGAGGAGGCCAGGGCGGAGAACGCCCGGCGTGGCAGCAGGAGAGGGCCGGCCAGCCACGACGAGGTGCTGGCCGCGCGCACGGCCCCGCCGGACGACTCGACGATCGTCGAGTCCGGTGGGCGCGAGGTGCCCGTCAGGATCCACCTCCCCGACACCGCGCCGCGTGGCGTCCACCCGGACTTCCACGGCGGCGGCTTCTACACGGGCTCGGCTGCGCAGGACGACGGGCGCAACCGGCGGCTCGCCACCGCGCTCGGCGCGGCGGTCGTGAGCGTCGACTACCGCCTCGCCCCTGAACACCCCTGGCCCGCCGCGCCGGACGACGCCGAGACCGCCGCGCTCTGGCTCCTCGACCACGCCGGGGAGCGCTTCGGCACGACCAGGCTGACCATCGGCGGCTTCTCGGCCGGTGCCACCCTCGCCGTCACCACCCTCCTCAGGCTCGGCGACCGCGCGAGGAGCTTCGCCGGTGCCGCACTGCAGTTCGGCACCTACGACCTGAGCGGCAGGACGCCCGCGGGCAGGCTGATCGCCGACGAGCACTTCATCCAGGCCTACGCGGGGCACGCTCCCGACCGCACCGTCCCCGACATCTCCCCGGTCTACGGCGACCTGCGCCACCTGCCGCCGCTGCTGATGGTCGTCGGCGCACTGGACGTCCTGCTGGAGGACAACCTCGCGATGGCGGCGCGGGCGGCGGTCACCGGCGAGGTCGACCTCAGGGTCTACCCGGAGTCGCGGCACGCTTTCACCAACCGCGACAACGGAATCGCCCGCGCGGCACGGGAGGACGTCGAGCGCTGGCTGGCGGACCGCCTCTCCAGCTGACCGGGAATTCCTGACGACGCCGGGGCGATTCGCCCGTCCGGCGACGGGCACGGCCGCCGCTCACTACGCTGGCGGGTACGGCGAGCCGGCTGGATCGGGGGTACGGGTGACGGTCGAGATCGCACTGCTCGGAGAGGTGAGCGCGCGGGTCGGCGGCCGGACACTCGAACTGGGGCCCGCGCGGCAGCGGTGCGTGCTCGCCGCGCTGGCGGTCGACGTCAACAGGACCGTGCCGGTGTCCCAGCTGATCGAACGGATCTGGGGCGCTGAGCCACCACCGACGGCGCGGACCACGCTGCACAGCTACCTGTCGCGCCTGCGGCAGGCGTTCGGCGCAACCGGCGCGGTCACGCTCGCCAGCCGCCCCGGCGGTTACGCGCTCGTCACCGAAGAGTCCACTGTGGACCTCCAGCGGTTCAGGCGGCTGCGCGACGACGCGCGGACCCGGTCGGACGACGCCGATGTCGCCCGCGTCCTCACCGAGGCCCTGCGGCTCTGGCGCGGCGAACCGCTGACCGGCGTCGGCGGCGAGTGGGCAGGCCTCACCCGCGACCTGCTGACAGCAGAACGCACCGCGGCCGAACTCGACCTCGTCGACGTGCGCCTGCGCCTCGGCCACGGTCCGGAGCTCGTCGCGACGACCGCCGCCGGAGCGGCGGCGTGGCCGCTTGACGAACGCGTTGCGGCACAACACATGCGGGCACTCGCCCAGGCCGGAAGGATCGCCGAGGCGCTGGAGGAGTTCCGCGCCGTCCGCACCAGGCTCGTCGGCGAGCTCGGCACGGAGCCCGGCGCCGAGTTGAAGAAGCTCCACGAGAGCCTGCTGCTCAGCGATCGAAGTCCGTCGTCCGTGCCCCGGCAGCTGCCGTCCGCACCGGTGCACTTCGTCGGCCGCCACCAGGACCTGGCCGAGCTGGACGACGCGATGCGCACGGCACGGGTCGCGGCGATCGCGGGTGCGGGCGGCATGGGCAAGACGTGGCTCGCGTTGCGGTGGGCGCACGACAACGCGCACCGGTTTCCCGACGGCCAGTTGTTCGTCGACCTGCGCGGCTTCAGCCCCGACGAGACGCCGATGGAACCGGACGTCGCCATCCGCGGGTTCCTGCACGCGCTCGGCGTCGACGCGAACCGCGTGCCGCCGGACCCGCACGCCAGGGCGGCGTTGTTCCGCAGCCTGACCGCGCGACTGCGGGTGCTCGTCGTCATCGACAACGCCGCCGACGCCGCGCAGGTCGTGCCGCTCCTGCCCGGCGGCGACGCCTGCCGGGCGCTCGTGACCAGCCGCAACCGCCTACCGGACCTCGTCGCCGCGCACGGGGCCAAGGCGGTCGGGCTGGAAGTGCTCGCCGACGCCGACTCGAGCACGTTGCTGGCCGGCCGGATCGGCACGAAGAGGCTGAGCACCGAACCACTCGCCGTGGCGAGGCTGGTCGACCTGTGCGGCGGGCTGCCGCTGGCGTTGAGCATCGTCGGCGCGCGCGTCCTCACCGAACCGGACCTGTCGCTCGCCGCCATCGCCCGCCAGCTGGAGGAGTCCGGCCTGGGGGCGCTCGACGCGGACCCGAGCGTGAGCGTGCCGGTCGTGCTGTCGTGGTCGTACCGGGCGTTGACCGGCAGGCAGAAGGAGGTGTTCGCACTGCTCGGCATCGCACCGGGCGAGGACGTCGACCTGGACGCGGCCGCCAGCCTCGCCGGCCTGCCCGTCGAGGACACCCTGACCACGTTGCGCGCGCTGGACCAGGCGTCGCTCATCTCCCTCTGCTGCGGGACGCACTTCAGGATGCACGACCTGGTCCGCGCCTACGCGGCCGAACGAGCCCGCGACGTCGCCGGCCGCGACGAGGCGCTGCGCCGGCTCGTCGACCACCACGTGCACACCGCCCACGCCAACGACAGGCTGATCGACCCGCACCGCCCGTTGATCGAGCTCGACACCCCCGCTCCCGGCACGCGGGTCGTCCCCGCCGCCGACAAGGCGGGCGCGCTGGCCTGGTTCGACGCGGAACGGGACACGCACCTGGCCGTCCAGCAGACCGCCGCCGCGCACGGCTGGAACGACAGGGTCGTGCTGCTGGCGAGGGTGTCGCACGCCTACCACCAGCTACGCGGCCGTCTCGACCACGAGCTGGCCATGTGGCGGACCGCCATCGACGCGGCGGAGGACCCCGAGCAGAGGGTGGTCGCGCACCGGATCATGGGCAGCAGCCTCGGCCAGGTCCAGCGCTACGACGAGGCCCAGCACCACCTCGACCAGGCGCTCGAGCTCGCCGAACGGGCCGGTGAGGCGATGCAGATCGCGAGCGTGCACGGGACGCTGGTCTGGCTGTGGGCCAGCCGTTCGGAGTTCGGAAAGGCCTTCGACCACGCGAAAGCCGCGTTGCCGTACTACGAGGAGACCGGCAACCGGATGCTGATAGCGACGGCGCACAACAACCTCGGCCACTGCGCCGCGGCGATCGGCGACATCGCCAGCGGCCGCGAGTCGTCCTCGAAGGCGCTGGAGCTGCTGCACGGGCTCGACGACCGGCAGGGCGAGGCGTCGGCACTGGACACCCTCGCCGTCATCGAGCACCAATCGGGCGACCACGCCGAGGCGATCAGGCTCCACGAGCGGGCCCTGGCGCTGTACCGGGCGGAGGACGACGACTACAACACGGCCAACGTGCTCACGAACCTCGGCCACCCCCACCTGGAGCTCGGCCACCACGAGCGGGCCGCGCAGGTGTGGCGGGAGGCACTGGAGCTGTTGGAGCGGCAGGGGCGTGAGGAGGAGGCGGACCGCCTGCGCAAGCAGCTGGCAGCGGTCCCTCGCGGGTGATCGGCCGGGTGGGCCTGCTCGGAAGGTGCTCGGCGGCGCCCTCGCCAGGACCGTCAAGGCCGTCGAGAACCGCGGTTAGGTAAGGGTGCCCTGGGTCGGCGAACCGATCGAGAGCTAACGTAACCCGTCGTGAGCATCGTGGTGGAGCAACGCGGGCCGGCACCCGCACCGGCGGGGGCGAGTCCGCGCCGGCGACGGCTGACAGGGCTGGCGTGCCTGGTGGTGCTGCTCGCCGTCGCGGCGGTGCTGTCGCTGGTCATCGGCGCGCGAGCGCTCACGCCCGCCGAGGTGTGGCAGGGGCTGTTCGGTGATCCCGGCACCGACCAGCTGCTCGTCGAGATCACGCTCATCGTGCAGACGCTGCGCGTGCCGCGGACCGTGCTCGCGGTCGTGGCGGGCATCGCGCTCGGGGTCTCGGGTGCGCTGATCCAGGGCCACACCCGCAACCCCATCGCGGACACCGGCCTGCTCGGCGTCAACTCCGGGGCGTCGTTCGCCGTGGTGCTCGCCGTCTACCTGTTCGGGCTGCAGAACCCGCTGCAGTACATGTGGTTCGCGTTCCTGGGAGCGGCGGCGGCCGGGGTGGTCGTGTTCGGGCTGTCGAGCCTCGGCCGGGGTGCGGGCAACCCGCTGACCCTCGTGCTGGCGGGCCAGGGCGTCACGATCTTCCTCACCGCGATGACCGGCGGGGTCGCGCTGTCCGACAAGCAGGCCCTGGACGTGCTGCGGTTCTGGAACGCCGGCTCGGTCCAGGGCGTCGGCTGGGACGTGATCTGGGTCGCCACGGCGTTCATCTCGGTAGGGCTGCTGCTCGCGCTGCTCAACCTGCCCGCGATCAACCTGCTGAACCTCGGCGACGACGTCGCGCGCGGCCTCGGGGTGAACATCGCGCTGGGCAGGACCGTCGGCGTCGTGGCCGTCACGTTGCTCGCGGGCGCGGCCACGGCGGCGTGCGGGCCGATCGCGTTCCTGGGCCTGATGGTCGCGCACATCGCGCGCTGGCTGACGGGACCGGACTACCGCTTCCTGGTGCCGTACGCCGGGCTGCTCGGCGCGCTCCTGCTGCTCGTCGCCGACATCGCGGGACGGCTCGTGGTGCGTCCCGCCGAGCTGCAGGCGGGCATCGTCATCGCACTCATCGGCGCACCGTTCTTCGCGGCGCTGGTCTGGCTCGGGAAGTTCAGGCAGGCATGAGCACACAGATGCACCCCGGTGTCCGCGTCGGCGGCTGGTCCTGGGTCTGGCGGCCGTGGGTCGCGCTCGTCACGCTCCTGCTGGCCGCGGCGACGTTCCTGGTCTTCTGCGTGTCGATCGCGGTCGGCGACTTCACCATCGACCTGACCGCGGTGCTCAAGACCCTCGTGGGGCAGGGCGAGCGGGTCGACGAGTTCGTGATCATGGACCTGCGGATGCCGCGCGCGCTCGTCGGCCTGATCGCGGGCATCGCGCTCGGGATCTCGGGCGCGCTCACGCAGTCGGTCGCCCGCAACCCGCTGGCGAGCCCCGACGTCCTCGGCATCACCTCCGGCGCCAGCGCCACCGCGGTCTTCGTCGTGACGGCCAGCGGCGGCGCGGTGGTGGGCGGCTCGCTCGGGCTGCCGGCCGCGGCGCTGCTGGGCGGGCTGCTGACCGGGTTCCTCGTCTACTTCCTCGCGTGGAAGAAGGGCATCGACGGTTTCCGGCTGATCCTCGTCGGCGTCTCCGTCAACGCGGCCATGCAGGCGCTCACGACGTGGCTGCTCGCGCTGGCGGACATCCGCGACGTCGCCCGCGCGCAGTCGTGGCTGGTCGGGTCGCTGCAGGCGCGGTCGTGGGGCGAGGTGTGGACGTCGTTGTGGCTGACTGCCGCGCTCGTCCTGGTCGTGCTGTTCGTCGCGTTCCAGCTCAGGCCCATGCACTTCGGTGACGACGTGGCCGCGGGCCTGGGCGTCCGCCACGGGGCCGTGCGGGCGGTGCTGCTGCTGTGCGCGGTGCTGCTGGCCGGTGTCGCCGTCAGCGCGGCGGGCCCCGTGCCGTTCGTCGCGCTGGTCGGGCCGCAGATCGCCATGCGGCTGCAGCGCTCCCCCGTTCCGCCGCTGATCGCGTCCGGGCTGTTCGGGGCGCTGCTGCTGATCGGGTCGGACCTGATCGCGCGGCTCGTGCTGCCGAACGACCTGCCGGTCGGCATCGTGACGGCGATCATCGGCGGGCCGTTCCTCGTCTACCTGCTCGTGCGGGCGAATGTGAAGCGCGCGGCCTGAGGTCAGGCTCACTTAAGTAAGGTTGTCCTATGACCGCGTTGCGCAACGATGCCGCCCGACTGGGGGCCGAGGGCGTCACGGTCGGGTACGCCGACCGCGTCGTGCTCGACAACCTCGACGTCACCATCCCGACCGGGGTGATCACCACGGTGATCGGGCCGAACGGCTGCGGCAAGTCGACGCTGCTGCGCACGCTGTCCCGGCTGCTCAAGCCGCGCGAGGGAACCGTGCTGCTCGACGGCCACGACATCGCGCGCCTGCGGACCAAGGACGTCGCGAAGAGGATGGGGCTGCTCCCGCAGACCCCGATCGCGCCGGAGGGGCTCACGGTCGCCGACCTGGTCGCCCGCGGCAGGCACCCGCACCAGAGCTGGGTGCGCCAGTGGTCGAGCGACGACGCGGACGTCGTGGCCAGGGCGTTGGAGATGACCGGTGTCGCCGATCTCGCCCACCGCCCCGTCGACTCGCTCTCCGGCGGCCAGCGGCAGCGCGTGTGGATCTCGATGACGCTCGCGCAGGGCACCGACCTGCTGCTGCTCGACGAGCCGACGACCTACCTCGACCTCGCGCACGCGATCGACGTGATCGACCTCGTCGACGACCTGCACGAGGGCGGCTGCACGATCGTGATGGTGCTGCACGACCTGAACCTCGCGGTCCGCTACAGCGACAACCTGATCGTGATGAAGTCCGGGTCGATCGTCGCCCAGGGGCACCCGAGCCAGGTGATCACCAGCGAGCTGCTGGCGGACACGTTCGGCCTGCAGGCCAAGGTCATCGACGACCCGGTCAGCGAGCGGCCGCTGATCGTGCCGATCGGCAGGACGCACGTGGTATCGAAGAGTGACCAAGCACTAGGTTAGCCTGCCCTAACCGGGTGATAAGGTTCGGCTGTCCTAATTTCCCCCGCCGCGTGGGCAGCGAAGAACGAGGTGCCGAATGGGCCAGAGAACGACCATGACCTGGAAGCGGTTGACCGCTGTGGCAGCAGCCGTGGTGGTCGGCGCCGGCGTCCTCGCAGGGTGCGGTTCCTCCACGCCTGCGACGACTCCTGACGCGGGCAACGCCTCCGGCGGCACGTTCCCGACCAAGGTCGAGCACTTCTTCGGCACGACCGAGATCAAGGAAGCGCCCAAGCGCGTCGTCTCCCTCGGTTACACCGACGACCAGACGATGCTCGCGCTGGGCACCGTCCCGGTCGGCATGGTCGACCAGTACCCGAACCCCGAGGGCCGCAAGCCCGACATCAACACCCAGTGGGCCTGGGTGAAGGACAAGTGGGGTTCGACCACGCCCGAGGTCGTGATGAAGAACGGCGACACCGAGCCGAACTACGAGAAGATCGCGGAGCTGCGTCCAGACCTGATCGTCGCCGTCTACTCCGAGGCCGACCAGGCCTGGTACGACAAGCTGACCAAGATCGCTCCCGTGGTCGGTCGCACCAAGGCCGAGACCGAGCCGTTCAGCGCGAAGTGGCAGGACAACGCCCTGCAGGTCGCGAAGGCGCTCGGCAAGGAGGCGGAGGGCGCCAAGATGATCAAGGCCGTCGACGACAAGATGGCGGAGGCCAAGAAGGCGAACCCGGCCTGGGCGAACGAGACCGCCGTCGTCACCTCCTGGTACAAGGACGCCGTCGCGCCGTTCAGCACCACCGACGTGCGCGGCCAGGTCGTCTCGGGCATCGGCTTCAAGGGCAACACGAAGGTCGACGAGCTCGCGGCGGGCAAGTTCTTCGTGACGCTGTCCCCCGAGCGCATCGACGTGATGAACGTCGACCGCATCTTCGTGATCGCGGACGAGGCGGACCAGAAGTCGCTGAAGGCGTTCGAGCTGTTCAACAACCTGCCCGCGGTGAAGGCGGGCAAGGTCCACTGGATCCTCGACAGCGAGGGCCCCGCCGTCGGTGCCGCGATCTCGCAGGCCACCCTGGCGTCCATGCCGTACGCGGTCGACGAGCTGGTGAAGGCCGCCAAGTCGGCGGCCTGACGTCCGGCGGCACAACCCCTGCGAAAGGCCTCCCCTCGTGACCACGAGCGTCTCCGGCGCGCCCGCGAAGATCCTGCGCACCGCGACCGGGCGGGAGGCCCTCCGCTGGGTGCTCGACCACTGCCGTTCCGCTCCAGGCCTGCCGATCGCCACCGTCGTGGCGACGGTCGTGGGGGCGGTGCTGCAGATCGTCCCGGTGTTCCTGCTGGGCACCGTGGTGGACGGGATCGTCGGGGGGAGGAGCCCGTCCATCCTGTGGACGATCGGCATCGCCACGGTCGTGGCCGCGCTCGCGGGCGCGGTCATGACCGCGGTGTCGACCTACCTGATCGGTCACGTCGGCGCGGACATGCTGGCGCGGCTGAGGGAAGGTGCGGTCCGCTCGGTGCTCGGCATGCCGAGCGCGCGGATCGAGCAGGTCGGCCGCGGCGACGTGCTGTCCCGCGTCGGTGACGACGTCGCGGTCATCTCCAGGGGTTTCCGCACGGCGATCCCGACGATCTTCTCGGCGGTCGTGCTGGTCGTGATCGCCACCGCGGGCATGTTCGGGCTCGACTGGCGGCTCGGTCTCGCCGGTGCCTGCGCGCTCCCCGCGTACGCGCTGGCGTTGCGCTGGTACCTGCCCCGCTCGCAGCCGCTCTACCGCGCCCGCTCCGAGGCGCAGGCCGACCGCGCCCAGGCGTTGATCAACGGTCTCGACGGCATCGCCACGGTGCGCGCCTACCGCCTCGAGAACGCCTTCCGGGAGAAGGTGACCGCCGAGTCGTGGCGGGTCCGCGACATCGGCATCGAGGTCTTCCGGTTCTTCGGCCGCTTCATCGGCAGGGAGAACCGCGCCGAGTTCATCGGGCTCGGGCTGATCATCGTCGTCGGCTACCTGCTCGTGACGAACGGGCAGTCGTCGCTGGGCCAGGTCTCCGTGGCGGCGCTGCTGTTCCACAAGCTGTTCGTGCCGCTCGGGCTGATCATGGCGTTCTTCGACGAGGCGCAGAAGTCCGGCGCGGGGCTGACGCGGCTGGTGGGCGTGCTGACCGAGTCCGACGGCGACGAGCTCGTGCGCAGCGCGGTCGCCGTCGACCCCGGCGCGAAGCCGCTCCCGGTGTCGGTGCGCGGGCTTTCCTTCCGCTACCCCGAATCCGAGCACGACGTCCTGCGCGACATCGACCTGGAGATCCCCGCCGGCACGTCGCTCGCGCTGGTCGGCGCGACCGGTGCCGGCAAGACGACGCTGGCGGCCCTGGTCGCCGGTACCGGCACCCCGCAGTCCGGGTCCGTGCACATCGGCACCACGGATCTCGCCGAGGTCGACGAGGCGGGCGCCCGCGCGCTGGTCAGCATCCTCACCCAGGAAGCCCACGTCTTCGCCGGCCCGCTGGCGGAGGACCTCCGGCTGGCTGCCCCGGACGCGACCGACGACGAGCTGATGGACGCGCTGCGGACCGTCGGCGCCGACGCGTGGGTCCAGGCGCTTCCCCAGGGCCTGCGGACCGAGGTGGGCGAGGGCGGCGAACGCCTCGACGTCACCAAGGTCGCGCAGATCGCGCTGGCCAGGCTCGTGCTCGGCCGCTCCCCCGTCGTCGTGCTCGACGAGTCGACGGCGGAGGCGGGCAGCCAGGGTGCCGCCGCGCTGGAACGGGCCGCGCTCGCCGCGTGCCGCGGTCGCACCACGCTCTTGGTCGCGCACCGCCTGACGCAGGCCATCGCCGCGGACCAGATCGCCCTGCTCGACGCGGGTCGTGTGGTGGAACGGGGAACGCACGAAGAACTTGTCGCGCGTGACGGGCGTTACGCGGCACTTTGGGCCGCTTGGCGATTCGGAACCGCAAATACTTAGGTTAGGCTACCTTCACCGATCGTGAAGGGATGGCTGAGTCGTCGATGGAACAGATGGCCGACCGTGACGTACTTCTTTCGACCGCCCGGATCGCTTCCGTTCGGCGCCGTGCCGGTGAGTACCCGCAGCGGACCATCGCCGTCGCGAGTGCCGTCGCACTGGCCAGGTGGGCGGACCCTTCACTGGAGCTGGACGGCTTCGAGCTCACGCCCGCCACGCCCTTCGGCGATCTACTGGTCTGGGCCGACAAGGGCCAGCGGTGGGACGTCACCGAAACGCCGGACGGCTGGGCGATCCCCGTCCCGGACGGCGTGGACCTGGCAGAAGCCCAGCGCGCGCTGGACGACCTGGCCGAGTTCCCCAACCGCGCCATCGGCACGATGACGTCCCAGACCGTCGACGAACGGCTCGCGGACCTGGCCCGCTGGAACGACAACGAGTTCCCGCGCGAACGACCGAGCATCGTCGAGCTGTTCCGCGAGCAGGCCCGGCAGCGCCCGGACGCGGTCGCGATCAACGACGGTGACCGCGCGTTCACCTACGGCGAGGTGCTCGCCCGGTCCAACCAGCTGGCCCGCCACCTGATCGGGCGCGGCCTGACCACCGAACAGGTCGTCGGCATCTCGCTCGACCGGTCGGCGGAGATGGTGGTCGGCCTGCTCGCCGTGCTGCAGGCCGGTGGCGCGTTCGTGCCGCTCGACCCGCAGTGGCCGGCCTCCCGCCGCGAGTCGGTGATCACCGACGCCCACGTCGGCCTGCTCCTCGGTTCCGGTCAGGAGGACGAACCTCCCGCCATCGCCGTCGACCTCTCCGGCTGGGCGTTCACCGACTACTCCGGCGACCCCACCGACGTCACGATTCCCGGCGCCCAGCTCGCGTACGTGATGTTCACGTCCGGCTCGACCGGCCGCCCCAAGGGCGCGATGATCCGTCATGAGGCGATCAGCGAACGCCTGCTGTGGCAGGTGGACCAGATCCTCCACTTCGGACAGACGGACGCGTCGCTGTTCAAGGCGCCTCTGTCGTTCGACATCTCGATCAACGAGATCTTCCTGCCGCTGGTGTGCGGCGGGCGGACCGTCGTCGTGCGCTCCGGCGGCGAACGCGACCCGCACCACCTGCTGCACACGATCGACCGCCACCGCGTGACGTTCGTGTACCTGGTGTCGTCGATGCTGGACGTGCTGCTGAACATCGCGGGCGACGGCGAGCTGGGCAGCCTGCGGCACGTGTGGTGCGGCGGCGAGGTGCTCACCCCCGAGCTGTACGACAGGTTCCGCACGCGGCTCGACATCCCGATGTACCACGGGTACGGCCCCGCGGAGGCCACGATCGGCGTCTCGCACGTGATCTACCGCGGCGAGGCGGAGCGGCTGTCGACGTCGATCGGCAAGGCCAACCCGAACACCGACCTGTACGTGCTGGACGACCAGCTGCGGCCGTGTCCCGTCGGCGTCGGCGGCGAGCTGTACATCGGCGGTTTCCTGCTGGGCCGCGGCTACGTGAACGCTCCGGGCCTGACGGCGTCGCGGTTCGTGGCGAACCCGTTCGCCTCCGACGGCTCGCGCCTCTACCGGACCGGCGACCTGGCGCGGTTCGCACCGGACGGGTCGCTCGACTTCCTCGGCCGCGTCGACAACCAGGTCAAGATCCGCGGCATGCGGCTGGAGCTGGAGGACGTCGAGGTCGCGCTCGCCGAGCACCCGCGCGTGCGCCACACCTGTGTCGTCGTCAGGAAGAACTCGGCCGGCGGCAACTACCTCGTCGGGTACGTCGTCCCGTCCGACGAGGACCTGACCCCGGACGCCGTGAAGCAGTGGGCCACCGACCACATGGTCGAGTACATGGTGCCCGCGCACATCGTGGTGATGAGCGAGTTCCCGTTGACCCCCAACGGAAAGCTCGACCGCCGCGCGCTGCCGGAGCCGGTCGTCGACACCGGTCCCGTCACGGCGGCGGCCACCGATGACGAGGCGACGATCTGCGCCGCCGTCGCGTCGGTGCTGCGGGTCGAGCAGGTCGGCGCCGACCAGGACTTCTTCGAACTGGGCGGCGACAGCATCCTCGCGATCTCGCTGCTGTCCGCGTTGCGCGCGGAAGGCGTCTTCGTCACGGCCACGCAGATCTTCGTCAACCGCACCCCGCGTGCGCTGGCCGCCGTCGCGTCCCGTGACGGCGCGGTGGCCGTGGACCACGACGACGTGCCGACCGGACCGGTGGCGGGCCTGCCGATCGTGCAGTGGCTCGGCGAGACCACGGACGCGATCGACGGGTTCGTGCAGTCGGTCGTTCTCAACACCCCGGCCGCGCTGACCGCCGGTGCTCTGACGGAGATCCTCGACGCCGTCGTCGCGCGGCACGACATGTTGCGCGCCAAGCTGGTCCGCGGCGAACGGTGGTCGTTCGACGTCCTGACCGACGGTCGTGCGCTCTGGGAGGAGAGCGACGCGCCGCTGGAGGAGTGCGTCGCTGCGGCGACCGAGGGGCTGAACCCGGACGCGGGCATCATGCTGCGCGCGGTGTGGCGGCCTCGGGACAGGCAGCTCGTGATCGTGATCCACCACGTGGTCGTCGACGGCGTGTCGTGGCGGATCCTGTTCGACGACCTCGCCCTGGCGTGGCAGCAGGTCTCGTCCGGTGCGCCGGTCGAGCTGCGCCCGGTGGGCACCTCGTTCCGGCGCTGGACCCAGCTGCTGGAGAAGGCCGGGTTCGAGGCGGACCGCGAGTACTACGAGCGTCCGCTGCCGGGCGTGGACCAGCTGCTCGGCCGGCGTGAGCTGTCGGACGACGACGTCGTCGCGGGCGAACGGACGCGCACGGTCACCGTCGGTTCCCGGGCCACCGCGGCACTGCTGGGTGACGTGCCCGCGTTGTTCCACGCCAAGGTCAACGACGTGCTGCTGACCGGTCTCGCGGTCGCGCTGGCGAAGTGGCGGCGCGACAACGGGCAGGACCAGACGTTCGCGCACGTCGAGCTGGAGGGCCACGGCCGCGAGGGCCGGTTCGTGCCGCTCGACCCCGACCTGTCCCGCACGGTCGGCTGGTTCACGACGCTGTTCCCGGTGACGGTCGACCCCGGCACCGTCGACGACCTGCCCGCCGCGGTGAAGCGGGTGAAGGAAGACCTCGCGCGGGTGCCGAGCAACGGCGTCTCGTACGGCGCGCTGAAGTACCTGGGGCGCAACGACTTCGACGTCCCCCGGCCGCAGGTGCTGTTCAACTACCTCGGCCGGTTCGCCGGTGGCACCACGGGTGACTGGCAGCTGGCGGAGAACGCCGGTCAGCTCGGCGAGAAGCGCGACCCGGCGATGCGGCTACCGCGGGCGCTGGAGTTCAACGCCTCCGCCGAACCCGGTGCGGACGGCGAACTGGAGCTGGTCACGGTCATCTCCTGGCCGTCCGGCGTGTTCACCGACGACGACACCGCGAAGATCGGCGAGTACTTCGTG
>JASLAV010000204.1 GCA_030146905.1 Lentzea sp.
ATCGGCGAGGGCCTGACCAACAGGCAGATCGCCGAACGCATGTTCCTGGCGGAGAAGACGGTCAAGAACTACGTCTCGCACCTGCTGGCGAAGCTCGGCATGCAGCGCCGCACCCAGGCCGCGGTGTTCGCGTCGCAGTTCCGCAAGGACGGCGACAGGCCCCGCTGAGGCCGCGACTTCAGGCGCTTTCTGTATCGTCACAACATGGTGTTCAAGATCGATGTGCCGGCAGCTCTCGTCCAGGGCGACGTGGACGAGGGCTACGGTCCCATCGTGGACGCGTTCCGGCGGAACTTCGCCGAAGGCCGCGAGGTCGGTGCCGCCTGTGCCGTCTACCGAGACGGGGTCAAGGTCGTCGACCTCTGGGGTGGTTATCGCAACGGCCTGACCCGAGCGCCCTGGCAGGAGGACACGCTCGTGCCGGTGTACTCCACCACCAAGGGGGTCGCATCGCTGGCGGTCGCGCTCGCTCACTCCCGCGGGCAGCTGAGCTACGACCAACGGGTGGCCACCTATTGGCCCGAGTTCGCCGCAGCCGGCAAGGGCGATGTCACCGTGCGCCAACTGCTCTCACATCAAGCCGGATTGCCGGCCATCGACCGGCCGTTGAGCCTCGCGGACCTGGCGGATCCAGCGGTGTTGTCCGCGGCACTGGCCGACCAGCGGCCGGCGTGGGCACCGGGGACGCGGCACGGCTACCACGGCCAGTCCCTCGGCTATTACGAAAGTGAGTTGATCCGGCGGGTGGACCCCCAACGGCGCAGCCTGGGGCGCTACTTCGCCGAGGAGATCGCGGCCCCGCTCGACGCCGAGTTCCACATCGGCCTGCCTTCGACGGTGGATCCGGACCGGATCGCGCACATCCACGGCTTCACCAGTGCCGAGATGCTCCTGCACGTCGGCGAGATGCCCTTGCCGTTCGTGCTGGCGTTCAGCAACCCGCGCAGCCTCTCCGCCCGAGCGTTCGGCAATCCCCAGGTGCTGAGCAAGGTCGAGGCTTTCAACCGCCCGGACGTGCGTGCACTGGAGATACCCGCCGCCAACGGCATCGGCGAAGTGCGGTCGATCGCCAAGCTGTACGGCGACGCCGCGACCGGGGGCAAGGCCCTCGGTCTGAGCGCCGGCACCATGGAAGCCCTCACCCGCGCCGCCCAGCCTCCGCGCGAGGGGTTGCGGGACCAGGTGCTGCGCGTCGACACCACTTACTCTCTCGGTTACATGAAGCCGTTCCCGCGATTCCGCTTCGGCTCCTCCGCCGGTACGGCGTTCGGGACGATGGGGCTGGGTGGCTCGTTCGCCTTCGCCGATCCGGACACCGGTGTCGGCTTCGCCTACGCCATGAACCGGTGCGGTTTCCACCTGTGGGACGACCCGCGGGAGGTGGCACTGCGCGACGCGCTGTTCTCCACCGTCTTGGGCGAGGCGCCGCAGCGTCCGGACGCACGCCGGTAGCTCGTCCGACGAGACCGGGTCAGCCGTGCCGTGAAGACTCCCGGCACCACCTGACTACGTGACGGGCAGGGGCACTCGCCACACCACGCAGGCTCCGCCGCCCTCGGTGGCGCGGACCGCGAGCGTGCCGCCGAACTTCTCCGCGCGGTGGGCGAGGTTGCGCAGGCCGCTGCGCGAGCTGTCGTCGGGGACGCCGATCCCGTTGTCCTGCACGGTGATCACGAGGTCCTCACCGGCGTCGACCAGCACCGTCAGCTCGGTCGCCCGTGCATGCCGCACGGCGTTCGTGACGGCCTCGCGCACCACGGCCTCGACGTGTTCGGCGAGCTCGGGCGGCACCGAGTTGTCGACGGTGCCGGACATGCGGACGGACGGCTTCAGGTGCGTCGCCTCGGTCAGTCCCGCCACCAGGTCGAGCAGGCGGCGGCGCAACGACGTGTTGTCCGTCGAGTGCAGGTCGAAGATGGACGTGCGGATCTCGCGGACCGTCTCGTCGAGCTGCTCCACGGCGGTCTGCAGCCGCGCGACCACCTCGGGCTCGGTGATCCGCCGCATGGTGGCCTGCAGGGTCAGGCCGGTGACGAAGAGCCGTTGGATGACGTGGTCGTGCAGGTCGCGGGCGATGCGGTCGCGGTCCTCCAGCACGTCGAGGAGCCGTTGCGAGCGCTGCTGCTCCGCGAACTCCAGCGCGACCGCCGCCTGGTCGGCGAACGACGCCAGCACCGGCACCTGGTCCGGCAGGAACCGCGTCTCGCCGGACCTGCGCAGCACGACGAGCGCACCCGTGACCACCGGGCCGGACCGCAGCGGCACGGCCAGCGCCGGGCCGAACGCCGAGCGCAGGTCGTCGACCAGCAGCGGGACGCCGGAGCGGACCACCTCGTCGACGGCGTAGCCGTCCGCGTCGAAGTCGTCGATCTGCACGCCCGCGTTCGCCGCCACCGACAGCGGCGTGTGCCTGCCGTCGCCGAGCACGACGAGCGCGGAGTCGGCACCGGCCAGCTCCAGGGTGCGCTGGGTGATCAGGCGCAGCGCGTACTCGCCGGACGCGCCACCGAGCAGCTCGGAGTTGACCTCGCCGATGGCCTCCAGCCACCGCTCGCGCATGCGGGACCGCTCGAACAGCCTGGCGTTCTCGATGGCGATGCCGGCAGCCGCCGCGAGCGCCAGCAGCACCGCCTCGTCGTCCGCGGTGAACTCGGCCGCGCCGATCTTCTCGGTCATGTAGAGGTTGCCGAAGATCTCGTCGCGCACGCGCACGGGCACGCCGAGGAAGCTGTGCATCGGCGGGTGGTTCGGCGGGAAGCCGACCGACATCTCGTGCCGGGCGAGGTCGCGCAGCCGCAGCGGTGTCGGGTCCTTGATGAGCATGCCTAGCAGACCCTTGCCCTCCGGCAGGTGGCCCATCTTCTCCCGCGTCACCTCGTCCACGCCGACGTGCAGGAACTCGGACAGGTCGGCGCGGGTGCCGAGCACGCCGAGCGCACCGTAGCGGGCACCGACGAGGTCGACCGCGGCCTGGACGATGCGCTGCAGCGTCGGTTCGAGCTCCAGCCCCGACGCGACGGCGAGGACGGCGCCGAGCAGTTCCTGCATGTGGTCGCGGGTCGTCACGATCTCGTCCATGCGATCGCGCACCTCGTGGAGCAGCTCCTCGAGGTCGCGGCGACCGGGCACGTCAGGCACGACGACTAGGTTCGCACACTTCCCCACCGCACGGCCCTGGCAAAAGGGGACCTTCGACCGTGGTCGTCCTGCGGCCTCGCACGGACAGTGTCACCATGACGATCGCCTCGCCCGGCTCACTTGGACTTGCGGGTGAGGACGTGCGCGGTGTCCTGGCACTCGCGAGAGCCGCCACGGCCGGGGTCCGGTTCGAGGTGCGCCCCGAACAGATCGAGCTGCACACCGGCACCCCGCACACCAGGGAGACGCGGATCGCGTGCGGTGTGGCCCTGCTCAACGTCCGGCTCGCGCTGCAGGGCCACGGCATCCGGCCGCTGGTGACGCTGCTGCCCGGTCAGAGCGCCGCCGGTGCCGCCGCGGCCGTGCGGCTCGGCGGTTACCGGGAGCCGGACCCGGACGTGCGGGCGCTGTTGCACGCGTTGCGCACCGACCGTCGCACGTGGACGACGTTCCCGGAGCTGGCCTCCTGGCGCGGCCTGCTGTCGCGTGCGGCCGAGGTGGAACGGGCGTGGTTGCACGTGAAGGCCGGTGCCGAACTGGTGCTGTGCACGTTCAACCAGGGGGCCGCCGCGGAGATCCGCGCGGGACAGGCGATGCAACGCGTCGTGCTCACGGCAGGGACGGTGGGGATCTCCGTCGTCCCCGTGCCGCACACGGTGAGCATGCCTTCGTTGCGCGCAGCCCTGCGCCCCTGCCTGGGCAGCACGCTGAGGCCGCAGCTGGTCCTGCGGCTGGCCTCCACAACGGACTTCTAACGCACCACCACCGCCTTCCACAGCAGTCTCGCCAGTTCCGGGTGGCAGATGTCGTTGTGCGCACCCGCGATCCCGTCGATGCGGCGGATCACCGACGAGCAGTCGACGTTGTGCACCGCTCCCCCGGTCAGCTCACCGGGAGAGTCGATCTTGTGACCGTGGGCGTAGGTGCCCTGCACGCCGTGCGAGCCGAGACCGCCGTACTTCGGGTACTCGTCCAGGTCGACCTG
>JASLAV010000225.1 GCA_030146905.1 Lentzea sp.
CGACGCAGCGAACTCGGCCGGAGCCAGCTTCGCATCGGAGATGAGCCACTCGTACACCTCGGCAAGCGCGTCATAACCCGTCACAACTACTACCTCCGTCACGTGGCCCACTCACGGTGGCACATCAGTACATCAGCGGAGTAAGTCGGTTCACCAATGGTTTTCGCAGGGGCAACCCGTCCGCTCATGCCGCTGATCGGATGTCGCCAGCGGTTGCGATGGACCTCTCGAACGCTGTCGCGGCCGCGCTCGGCAGCGAGTCGTCGAGCAGGCCGTTGCGGCGTTGCGTCAATCCGAGGTTGGTCAGCACCATCCTTCGAACCGCCGATTTCCCAAGGTACGGAACCTTGCAACGCCGCAAGTCCGTGATCGATGGCCCTCGCTTCAACAGTGACCTCTGAGATAACACTTCAACGCCACGCCCTTCGGAAATGCCGAGAGCGGCCCCAGCATGGCGACGTCTCCGTGCGGTGATCAGTCAGACCACGTCGGATGCACCGTTTTGCCCAGTCGCGTTGGCGAACGATGCCAGCAGCTCTCTCGGTGAATGGAGGAGGTGCGGGTTGGCGGCGATGATCGCGAGTTCCTCGTCGGTCGCTTCCCAGCTCAGCACCTGCGGACCGATCTTGATCAACAGGAGCGGCGGCAGATAGACCAAGACCTCGTCGTGACCACGGATCGCCTCCAGCAACCGCGCGGCCGAGTCGGCGAGCCGCTCCTCGCGGGTCGGCTGAGGGCGGGTTGTGACCACGACCTCGCCAGCTTGGAGCACCGAACCAACCCTTGCCGATTTCACTTCATTGGTCACGGCCCACGCGGTCTCCGCAGCCGCGAGAGGATCTGTTTGCCGGACGAACATCCGCTGGAACCAGGAGCCGAGCTCGGCCTCGCGCCGGTCAACGATCACGTAGCCGGCTGACACAAGCAGTTCAACGACCGCGTCGCGGACAGCCGTTCCGTCGTCGCCGGAGGTGTGGATCGTCACCTCACTGGTGGCAAGATCCTGTTCAGGAGATCGCCCTGAGCTTTGAAACGGCTCGAGCACCGACAGGGCCGGGGCTTGCACACCCGATGGTCCGAGCATCCGCAGCCAGGCTCGCCCGGTGTACGCCTTGAGCTGGACGTCAATGCGGTGGTAGGAACCGGGAGAGGCCGTTGGTCTCTGAACGATCGTCTCGGAGTAGAACGAGTCCGACGCGATCAGGGCCGCGACACCGTCAGAGCTCTGCAACGACAGCTTGGCCTCGGCTGAGTCCAGAATCCGGAAGGCCGTCGTGACCGGTGCGCCGATCCATCCGTGCTCGTGCCTCCGGATCTCGCCCACGTGCAACGCCACACGCAGCTTGATCTTGGCCTCGTCAACCCGTGTCGAGTTGTACCGACGTACCTCGGCGATAAGTCGGTCGGGAAGCACGTCGACCAGTTCGCTCTTGGGAAAGTCCTCGGGTATCAGGAACAGAACACCGTCACCGCGATCCTCGGACACTCACGTGTCAATGTCGGCGCCGATACCGCTGAACGCATTCCGCAACACGTCGTAGAAGCCGCTTCGCACATCGCTGAGGTGCATCGCCGTTCGATCATGGCGGCTGAACTCCGCGATCTCCACCACCATGATGGTTCGACGCTCCATCGGCACAGATGTCATGAGCTCGTCCTCCTGACGACACGTCCGGACTTGCCCCGCCTGCCGACGCTGCCTCGATTGTTTCGCCGTCGCAGCTGGATGATCCGCGCGTACTGGACCCGACGTAGATGACGTGCCCGAACATCGCCGAGCTTGGCACAGGACGGAGGAGCTGTGAAGCAGCCGCCTGCAGCTGTATCGAACCCATATTCCATTGCGAGCGCACTCTCATGGCTCCTCTCTATGTCAAGAGGCGGGCGCAGGTGGATCGATCGCCAGGGATGACATCGCCGTTCGACGGGCGTAACCGCTGCGGTGCCGGACAGGATCTGAGCCAAAGGGTCGCGCCGAGCGTGCCAAGTCCGTCTGAGCGGACTTCGCACGCTGACGTGTACCGGAGATTGCGGTACCGATCATCCCGCACGGGCCAAACCGGGCGTTCCTTCACATCGCCGCAGCACCTGCCTTGATCGCTTCACGGATTCGGGGATACGTGCCGCAGCGGCAGATGTTGCGAATGCCGTCGAGGTCCGCGTCGGTGATCGCCCGGCCTTCCTGCGCCGCCCGGCGGACCAGGGCGACTGCCGCCATGATCTGGCCCGGTTGGCAGTAGCCGCATTGGGCTACGTCGTGGTCGAGCCAGGCTCGCTGCATCGGGTGCAGCCCTCCTGCCGTGCCCGCGAGTCCTTCGATCGTCGTCACCTCATCGTCCGGGGTCAGGTCGCCGACGGGGATGGAGCAAGGGCTGACCGCCTGGCCGTTGAGGTGGCTGGTGCACGCTTTGCACACGTTGATCCCGCACCCGTACTTCGGGCCGGTGACGCCGAGGAGGTCGCGCAAGACCCACAGCAGTCGCACGTTGTCGGCCGCGGTGACGGTGACCTGCTCGCCGTTGAGGCGGAAGGTGTGCTCTGGCAAGGAAGTCTCCTACTGTGCGCGGGCGCGGCCGTCGGTGGGGGATTGGGGTATTGGCGGCACGGTCGGCTTGGGGGTGAAGGACAACGTGGCATGGTTGATCGGAAAGCTCGTCGGCATGGTTCCCGTGGCGCGGCCGTAGGCGCAGGCGACTGCGGCCATCGACGCGGCCACACCCAGTTCGCCGGCGCCACCGGGGCGGTCGGTGGTGGACGGCATGACGAAGACCTGCAGCTCTGGCGGAGTGTTCCACTGGCGGGTGTAGAAGTAGTTGTCCCAGCTCGCCTCCAGGAAGTGGCCGTCACGCAGGTGGAGGCTGGATGTCAGCGCCAGCGCGATGCCATCCATGAGGCAGCCCATCATCTGGGCTTCCAGCCCACGCGGGTTCACCGCCAGGCCGACATCCACGGCGACAACGGCTTTGGTGACGCGGGGTCCGGTCACGCCGTCGCGGATCGGGCGGTTCACGGTTTGTGGCCGGCAGTCGATCTCCACCAGCACCGCGCTGAAGGCGTGGTACTCGCCGTGGAACGCGACGCCCTGTGCCATGCCCGCGGGCATCGGCCTGCCCCAGTTCCCCGCCGACGCGACCTTCTCCAGCACCGCCCGAGCCCGGTCGTCGCGGAGGAAACCGAGGCGGAACCGCAACGGGTCCTGGTTCATCTTCGCCGCCAGCCCGTCGACGATCAGCTCACGCGCGCA
>JASLAV010001195.1 GCA_030146905.1 Lentzea sp.
GGTGGCGCCCGCATGTGGATGGAGGAGCGGATCGGCAAGCGCATCAACCTCGACCGGGTGGACGAGGCGCTGGGCACCGCGCCGTCGAAGATCGCGACGGGCTGCCCGTTCTGCCGCGTGATGCTGACCGACGGCGTGACGGCCCGGCAGAACGAGGGCGCGGTGGGCTCGCACGTCGAGGTCGTGGACGAACGCGCCCCTCGGTCCTGATCGGACCGGGGGGCGTCGTCGTCGACGGGGTCAGTCGAGACCCAAACGCTTCAACACCTTCTCGGCCGCGGCGCTCACCGAGCCCCGCAGGGTGACGATCTTGCCGCGTTCCTCACCGTCCGCCGGGATGATGATGTTGCCCTGCCAGATCTCCGCGTCCCGGCGCCAGTCGATCTTCGTTGCCAGTTCCTCGTACTTGGCGAGCCTCTCCGACTCGCTCCGGAGCTTGTTGATCTCGTACGCCGCCCGTCCGATGAGCACGAGACCAGTGGCCGTCATGTTGATGTAGTCGCGGCGGAAGTCGGGGATCTTGTTGGCGACTCCGCTGCCGTTGTGGTCCAAGCCCACGATCTCGGACCAGGGGTGCATTCGCTCGGTGAGCACGTCGAGCAGTTGCAGCGACTGCTCGATGAACACGTCCTGCTGCTCACGGGTGCCGATCTTGCTGGTGATGTTGCGGGCCAGCGGGTCCTCGGCCATCGCGTAGTCCCGCACGAGCAGCTCTTTGACCATGCCGCGGACCTGGTTCAGCAGGAAGATCGACTGCGACATCTTGGGCAGCGTCTTGGACGTGTCGTCGATCCGGCCGTTGAAGAGCTCGGAGCCCTTCACGATGCCGGTGAGCACGCGGTTGATGGGCGCACGCGTGTTGTAGGACGCGAGCAGGCTCGGCGGGATCTGCTTGGTCTGGGCCGCGTCCGCGAAGTCCTGGTGGATGGCCTGGATGTCCGGTTCGACCACGATCAGCACGGCGAGACCGTCGTTCTCGAACCCCAGGTCGTTGTCCAGGATGCTCGACACGGCCGCACGACCCGACCCCAGACCGCGGATCGCGTTGATCCTGTGCTGGCCGTCGGTCACGTAGAACCGGCTCGAGTCGTCCACGACCATGTAGCCCAAGCGCATCGCGAACTTGTCCTTGGACACGTGCAGTGCCGGCACCTCACGGATGCTGAGCGTCACCGGCGGCAGGATGTACTGGTCGTGGTTGTCCAGCAGGTACTGGTTGATCGCCTTGACGTGATCGGCCATCAGTGGCCTGTTCATCGCGTCCTGGGCGCTGGTCTCCTTGGTGGCCGGCCTCGACACGACCGCCTGGCTCGCCACGTACCTGAGGGGGAAGCTCGTCGAGAGCATGGTGCGGCGACCCTGTTTGAAGACCATGCAGGGGAACACCCGCCCGAAGCCGGCGATCGCCGCCTCGGACGCGGCTTGAAAGGCATCCGCGAGCGTGTCGTGCTCAATCAATCCCGACATACATGCCTCTCGTGCTCTAGTTTGACGGTCGCCGTGTGTGTGTGGATAGAGTATCGGACACGTATTACGCGCAGTAGACCACGTAACCGATCGGGGGAAATCGACCTGAAGTTTGCCCGAAACCCGACCTTGAACGGCTGACCAGCGACAACGGCCAGTACTCTGCCTCGACAGGAGGTGAGAGTGGTGGACGCCGATCAGGCACACCCTGGGTTCGACCCGTTGGTCGAGTTCGAAGGGTCGTGGACGACCGAGCTGGCAGAGCGGTACCTGCCGATCCCCGGCGCTCCCCCCTCCAAGTACGAATGTGTGGACGGCCACCTGATCATGAGCCCGCGAGAGGACAGCGGTAACAGTTGGGCCGCAGGCGTGCTCTACAGGCTCTTCTTCGACCACGCGATGGAGGCCGGTTACGTCACCTACCTGCCGCTCAACGTGGAGTTCGACCCGCGGAGCTGGATCGAGCCGGACCTGGTCGTCCTGCGCCAGTCGCTCAAGAAGGTCAAGTTCGTACCGGTGGGGCTGATGGTGATGCCGGTCGAGTTCGTGTCGCCGTCGAGTCGGCGGAACGACTACATCGACAAGCCCGCCCGTTGCGCGGCCGCAGGCGTTCCCTACTTCATGCAGGTCGAGATCGACTACGACGACGCTCTCGTCAACCTCCTCAAACTGGAGGGCGCGCGGTACGTGCGCGTGGCCGAAGCCCGTGCGGGGCAGAAGGTCGAGACCGAACTCCCGTTCCACATGAGCTTCGACCCCGCGGTCCTGCTGGAGTCCTGAGAGGATCAGTCGCGGTCGGTGGCGCGGTCGTAGACCAGGTTCAGCACCCAGCTCGCGAGGGCCACGATGATCGCGCCCCAGAACGCGGGCCAGAAGCCGGTGACGTCGAACGGCAGGCCGAGCTCGCCGGCCAGCCAGCCGGTGAGCCAGAACAGCAGCGCGTTCACGACCAGGCCGATCAGACCCAGCGTGACCAGGTAGAACAGGCAGCCGAAGAACTTCACCAGCGGCTTGACCACGGCGTTGACCAGGCCGAAGAGCAGCGCGACGCCGATCAGCGTGCCGATCTTCGCGGGTGTCGACGCGCCCGCTTCCAGGTCGATGCCGGGGATGAGCGTGGCGACCCAGACCGCCACCGCCGTCAGCAGTACGTGCACCAAAATGCCCATGCCGCAGGCTAACGGCAGCGGTGGTCCATTCGGGTCAGGCGCGACGGCGTCTGCGTGCCGCCAAGAAGGTCAACGCGCCCCCGCCGAGGAGCAGGCCGCCGATCACCACCACCGGGAACGGCGCCGCGCCCGTGCTCGCCAGACCGCTGCCGCCGTCCGACACCCCGACCACGGCCGGAGCGGAGGTGGTCGTGGCGGTGGCGGTGGTCGGCGTCGTGGTCGTCGGAGCTGACGGGGACGTGGTCGGCTCTTCCCCGGTCGTGTACTTCAGCGGCACGACCGCGTGGTTGTCGGCGAAGTTGGTCTCCCGGTGCCCCAGCGCCGAGACCGGCCGGATGAGCAGGTGGAACTCGTCGAACTCCGGGTCGTCCAACCGGTACCGCAGCCGCACGTCGACGGTCTCGCCGACCGCCATCGGCTTGGCCGGCCGGAACTCCTGGCCGGGCCTGGTCACGACGACCCCGTCGTCGGCGCGCCGGGCACGTCGCCCTCGCGGTCCTGCCGCACGCCGTCGCGGTTGGAGTCCTTGAACGAGAAGCCGCGCACCGTGCCGCCGCGCACGCCGAAGTCGAACGTGCCGCCGCCGCTGACGGGGTTGAA
>JASLAV010001204.1 GCA_030146905.1 Lentzea sp.
TCGACGCGGTTCTCGAAGGCGGTGTCGACGCCCTGCGCGATGTCCGGGGACTGCGCGCCGATGGCGACGTTCACGCCGCACGAGTGGCCGTCGAAGCCCTTCGCGGACGAGTCGTAGCCGATCTCCAGGATCTTCTCGCGGACGATCGTGGGGATGTCCGCGTACGCCTCGGTGGTGACCTCACCCGCGACGTGGACCTGTCCGGTGGTGACCAGGGTCTCCACGGCGACGCGGGAACGCGGGTCCTTGGACAGCAGCGCGTCCAGGATCGAGTCGCTGATCGCGTCGCAGATCTTGTCGGGGTGTCCTTCGGTCACCGACTCACTGGTGAACAGCCTGCTGCTGTGCTGGCTCACGGACACTCCTTCTTAGCGGGTTGGACTGGCGAAAAGTCTACTGAGACTGCGTCAAGCGAGCGGTAACCGCGTCCCACACCGCGGACGCCACTTGTGTTTTCGGCCCGTGCGGTATAGCGGTCTCCGCGCCCTCGGCGGACAGCAGCCACCCGGCGTTGTCCTCCTGCTCGAACGCCTTGCCGTCGCCGACGGCGTTCACCACCAGGAGGTCGCAGCCCTTGCGCTGGAGCTTGGCGCGGCCGTAGTCGAGCACCGACGTCGTCTCGTCGCCCGTCTCGGCGGCGAACCCGACGATCACCTGACCCGTCCGACGTGCGGAAACGAGCTCCACGAGAATGTCGGGGTTCTTCGTCAACGAGATCGGGTCCGGGTCGCCGGAGGTCTTCTTGATCTTGTGCCCGGCGAGGGAAACGGGCCGGAAGTCGGCCACCGCCGCGGCCATGACGACCACGTCGGCGTCCGCCGCGACCTCGTGCATGGCGTCGCGCAGCTCCACCGCCGAGCCGACCCTGACCAGGTCCACACCGGCCGGCGTGGTCAGGTCCGCGGTGTTGCCGGCGACCAAAGTCACGCGCGCACCGCGTTGCGCGGCCACCCGCGCGAGCGCGTAGCCCTGCTTGCCGGACGAACGGTTGCCGATGAAGCGCACCGGGTCGAGCGGTTCCCGCGTGCCACCGGCGGAGATGGCGACGTGCAGGCCTTCCAGCGTCCGGGACAGGGCATCGCCCCGCACCAGCAGCAGCCGGGCCAGCTCGACGATCTCCGCGGGGTCGGGCAGCCGGCCCTTGCCGGTGTCCTTGCCCGTCAGGCGGCCGGAAGCCGGTTCGGCGACGACGACACCGCGCGAGCGCAGCAGCGCCACGTTGTGCTGAGTGGCCGGGTGCTCCCACATCTCGGTGTGCATCGCCGGCACCAGCAGGACCGGGCAGCGCGCGGTCAGCAGGGTGTTCGTCAGTAGGTCGTCGGCGAGGCCGTGCGCGGCCTTCGCAATGAGGTTCGCGGTCGCCGGCGCCACCACCACGAGGTCGGCGTTCTGCCCGAGCTTGACGTGCGGGACCTCGTGCACGTCGTGGAACGGGTCGGCGGACACGACCTGGCCCGACAGCGCCTCGAACGTGGCGGCTCCCACGAACTTCAGCGCGCCCTCGGTGGGGACGACCCGCACGGAGTGGCCGGACTCGGTCAGCCGCCGCAGGACCTCACAGGCCTTGTACGCGGCGATGCCCCCGCCGACCCCGAGGACGATCCGGGGCTTGACGGGGGCATCAACGTCAGGTGCAGCGGAAATCAACAGCTCTCCCGTGAAGGAACGACCGGCCAGGATCACGCCTCCGCGAGGAGAACCCCCGCTGAGTCCGAGAGCAAGGCTCCGGACCGCGAGTCCGGGGGCGAAGCCCTCGGCTGAGGTGTGGGGGCTCGGCCCCCACAGGACACGCTGGGACGACGTGGTCCACGTTCTCCGCGGACACACCTCACCCAGAGGGTCAGTCAGCCCTCAGCTCTCGCCTTCGGTGTGCTCGAGGAGACCGGCGTGGATCTCCCGGAGCGCGATGGAGAGGGGCTTCTCGCGCGGACCCGGCTCGACGAGCGGGCCGACGTACTCGAGCAGGCCCTCGCCGAGCTGAGCGTAGTAGTCGTTGATCTGGCGGGCACGCTTCGCGGCGTAGATCACCAACGCGTACTTCGAGCTCACCTGCTCAAGCAGGTCGTCGATGGGCGGGTTGGTGATGCCCTCCGGAGAACCGGTCAGATGACCGAGCTCGGTCTGGGTGATCACTCTCAAACTCCTGGGATTCGTGGTCCGACCATCAAGGATAGCAAGTCGGCGGCGGCCGACTGCACGTCGGCGTTCACGACGACCTCGTCGAACTCCTTCTCGGCCGCCAGCTCCTCGCGGGCGATCTCGAGGCGGCGTTCGACGACGTCCGGATGTTCGGTTCCTCTGCCGGTCAGCCGGTCGACCAGGTGCTCCCACGAGGGGGGCATCAGCATGACCAGCTGGGCTTCCGGCATCGCCACCCTGACCTGCCTCGCGCCCTGCAGCTCGATCTCGAGCAGGGCGGGACGGCCGGAGGCCAGAGCTTCTTCGACGGGCCTGCGAGGGGTTCCGTAGCGGTTTCCGGCGAAGTCGGCGTGTTCGAGGAACTCGCCGGCATCGACCATCTGCTGGAACTTCTCGTGGTCGACGAAGTGGTAGTGCACCCCGTCGACCTCGCCCGGCCTCGGTTTCCTGGTGGTCACCGAGACGGAGAAGTACACGTCGGGTTGCTGCCTGCGCAGCTCCGCCAGGACGCTGGACTTGCCAACGCCGGACGGCCCGGACAAGACGGTGAGACGGGAGCGGGCGAAGCCCGCTCCCGTCCCGCTGTCACTCACTCTCCGCTGAACTCGGAGAGCAGGGCCTTGCGCTGACGGTCACCGAGACCGCGCAGGCGACGGCTGGGAGCGATCTCGAGGCGCTCCATGATCTGCTGCGCGCGCACCTTGCCGACGCCCGGGAGGGCCTCGAGGAGCGCGGACACCTTCATCTTGCCAAGGATCTCATCGCTCTCGGCGGACTTCAGCACGTCCGTCAGGGTCGTGCCGCCA
>JASLAV010001230.1 GCA_030146905.1 Lentzea sp.
GCAAGGACTTCGTGCGGTCCTATGTGGACTTCAAGTGGGAGGAGGTGGCCCGGTTCCAGCGGTTCGTGACCGACTGGGAGTTCACCGAATACGCGTACCACCTATAGTTCACCTGCGATGACTGCACTCACGGACCGGCTCGGCTCGATCGCCGACGAAGACGAACTGTTCGACACCTTCTCCCACTGGGCCGCCGAACGCGGCCTCGCGCTGTACCCGGCGCAGGAGGAGGCGGTCATCGAACTCGTCTCCGGGGCCAACGTCATCCTCAGCACGCCGACCGGTTCCGGCAAGAGCCTGGTGGCCATCGGAGCCCACCTCGTCGCCATGGCCGGCAACCAGCGCAGCTTCTACACCGCGCCGATCAAGGCGCTGGTCTCGGAGAAGTTCTTCGCGCTGTGCGAGGTGTTCGGCCCGGAGAACGTCGGCATGATGACCGGCGACGCCAGCGTCAACGACCAGGCGCCCATCATCTGCTGCACCGCGGAGATCCTCGCGAACATCGCGCTGCGCGACGGCACGCAGGCCGACGTCGGCCAGGTCGTGATGGACGAGTTCCACTTCTACAGCGAGCCCGACCGCGGCTGGGCGTGGCAGGTGCCGCTGGTCGAGCTGCCGCAGGCGCAGTTCCTGCTGATGTCGGCGACGCTGGGCGACGTCGCGTTCTTCGAGAAGGACCTGGCCCGGCGCACCGGCCGCCCGACCGCGGTGGTCCGCTCGGCGCAGCGCCCGGTGCCGTTGAACTTCCAGTACGTCTCCACGCCGTTGCACGAGACGATCGAGGACCTGCTGCACGGCCGTGAGGCGCCGATCTACGTCGTGCACTTCACGCAGGCCGCCGCCTTGGAGCGCGCGCAGTCGCTGATGAGCGTGAACGTCGCGACGAAGCCCGAGAAGGAGGCCATCGCCGCGACGATCGGCAAGTTCCGGTTCTCGTCCGGTTTCGGCAAGACGCTGTCGCGGCTGGTGCGCCACGGCATCGGCGTGCACCACGCCGGCATGCTGCCCAAGTACCGCCGCCTGGTCGAACAGCTCGCGCAGGCGGGTCTGCTGAAGGTCATCTGCGGCACGGACACCCTCGGTGTCGGCATCAACGTGCCGATCCGCACGGTCGTCTTCACGGCCCTGTCGAAGTACGACGGCACGCGCACCCGGATCCTCAAGGCGCGCGAGTTCCACCAGATCGCGGGACGGGCGGGCCGCGCGGGCTACGACACCGTCGGCACGGTCGTCGTGCAGGCACCCGAGCACGAGGTCGAGAACATCAAGGCGCTCGCCAAGGCGGGCGACGACCCGAAGAAGCGCCGCAAGGTCGTGCGCAAGAAGGCGCCCGACGGGTTCGTGTCGTGGAGCGAGTCGACGTTCGACCGCCTCGTCGGCGCGGAGCCGGAGCCGCTGACCTCGTCGTTCCAGGTCTCGCACGCGATGCTGCTGAACGTGATCGGCCGCCCGAGCGGTGGCGCGTTCGCCGCCATGCGGCACCTGCTGGAGGACAACCACGAGGACCGGCCGAAGCAGCTCAAGCACATCAAGCGGGCTCTGGCGATGTACCGGGCACTGGTCGCGGCGGGCGTCGTGGAACGCGTGGGTGACGACTTCAGGCTGACCGTCGACCTGCAGTTCAACTTCGCGCTGAACCAGCCGCTGTCGCCGTTCGCGCTGGCAGCGATCGAACTGCTCGACCGCGAGGCGCCCGGCTACGCGCTGGACGTGCTGTCGGTGATCGAGTCGACCCTGGACGACCCGCGCCAGATCCTGGGCGCGCAGGAGCACAAGGCGCGCGGCGAGGCGATCGGCGCGATGAAGGCCGAGGGCATCGAGTACGACCAGCGCATGGAGCTGCTCGACGAGGTCACCTACCCGAAGCCGCTGGACGAGCTGCTGGAGGCGGCGTTCTTGACCTACCGCCGCGGCCACCCGTGGGTCGGCGACTACTCGCTGTCCCCCAAGGCCGTGGTGCGCGACATGTACGAGCGCGCGATGACGTTCACGGAGTACGTGTCCTTCTACGGCCTCGCACGGTCGGAGGGCCTCGTCCTGCGGTACCTGGCCGACGCCTACAAGGCGCTGTCGCAGACGGTGCCGGAGGAGGCGAAGACCGAGGAGTTGCAGGACCTGATCTCGTGGCTGGGCGAGCTGGTCCGCCAGGTCGACTCGTCGCTGATCGACGAGTGGGAGAAGCTCACGAACCCGGACGGCGTCGTCGAGGAGGTCCGCGTAGACCTGCCGCCCGCCGTCACCCGCAACGTCCGCGCGTTCCGCGTCCTGGTCCGCAACGCCCTGTTCCGCCGCGTGGAGCTGGCGGCCAAGCGCGACTGGTACTCCCTGGGCGAGCTCGACCACGAGTCGGGCTGGACGGCCAAGGAGTGGATGGACGCCCTGGAGCCGTACTTCGAGGAGCACTCGGACATCGGCGCGGGCCCGAACGCGCGCGGCCCGGCGTTCCTGATCATCAACGTCGAGCGCGAGCGCTGGGTGTGCCGGCAGATCTTCGAGGACCCGGCCGGGGACAAGGACTGG
>JASLAV010001243.1 GCA_030146905.1 Lentzea sp.
GGAGGCAGCAGCGACACCACTGACGCGGCGAGCGCGCTCTCGTCGATCCGGCTCAACACCAGCGCGTCCGCGGTCAGGACGGCCGACACCGCGTGCCCGCGCCGGGCCGCCGCGACCGCGCGGACCCGAGGGCCGGAGTCCAGTCGGAGCCGGGCGTCGACCTCGCGTTCAGGGCGTGCCAGCAACTCCAGTGAACCGGCCAGGCGGGCGTCCAGCTCGCCGCGCTCGGCCAGCCCGCGCGCCTCCAGCGAGCGCCAGGCGTCGTTGAACAACGAGCGGCGTTCGTCCAGCGTCGCGCCCTGGGAGGGGATCGTCAGGATCGTCGGGTACTCGCCCAGCTCCAAGTGATCCCAGCACAGCTCGAACTCCAGCCGGGACAGGGTGAACCTCACGGGCCGTCGTCCCCGATCACCGGCGGCGCGACCCGTGGGATGGAGTCCTGGCCCCACACGTCGTCCAGCTCTTCCAGGTAGGGGGCGGCCTTGTGCTCGATGTCGTCCTCGCCCCGACCGCCTTGCGGCGCGCCGGCCATGCCGCCCACCATCGGGCTGCCCATCGCGCCCTTCGCCCCCGCCGCACCGCCACCGGTGCCGACACGGTTGGTGTGCTGGTCTCCGGGGATGCCGGAGGACGAGCCGTGGCCAGGACCGAAGGGCTGGCCGCCGTGACCGGGCTGGCCCGGAACGCCGGAGAATCCGCTGCCGAACCTGGGCGCGCTGCCAGGCGGGTTACCGCCGAATCCCTTGGGAACGCCGGTCCCGGTGCCCTTGCCGGGCAGGTTGCCGCCGGGCGGGTTCCGCCGGTCGTAGAAGCCCGGGACCGGGTTCGGCCTGATCATGCCGGGCGGCGGCACGGCCACAGGCGGTTGCGGCGGTCCGGGCGTGTAGGGCGGGGGAGTGATCGGCGTGGGCCCCGGTCGGGGCACGACGTCCGGTGTCGTCCCGACCGCCGAGGTGTTGGTGTCACCACCGGTGGGCGCGACGGCCGGGGGAGTGCTCACCGGCTGCTGAGGTTGGGTCGTGGTGGTGCGGATCGAGTCGGTGGAAGCCGGGGTGCTCCACTGGCCGTCCGAGAACTGCTGGGAGTACCGGCTCTGCGCCTCGGACTGCTCGAACGTGGGCTCGGTGACCTGTGTCGTCACCTGGGGCGGCGGCGTGAACGTGCCCAGGAGGCTCACCGCCGACGATGCGCCGTCGCGGTAGCCGTTCATCACCCGGACCGCTTCGCGCTTGGCCTCGTTCGCCTGCTGCTCCTGGACGTCCTGATCGGTCTGGCCGCCGACCAGGTGCGTGAAGCCCGCCGGGATGCCGAGGAAGTCGTCGTTCGCCGTGGAGGTGACCTCGACCGGTTCCGGCATCCGCGTCTTAGCGCCGCTGTAGTGGGAGGTCTGGGCAGAGAAGGCGTTGTGCGTCTCGACGCCGGCGACGCGGGCGTCCTCGGCCCACTGCACCAGCGGAGCCGTGCTGCCGGTGAACTGCTCGCCCGCCGCGCCGACCCAGACCGCCCCCGCGTCCCGGATCGCCGACTCCAGCTCGCTCTTGGCGTTGCCCATCACCGCGCGGAAGCTGTTCCAAGCGTCGTCCACGGCCTGGGCGGCCGAGTGGCCCGGCCCGCCGTGGATCTTCTCGTAGAGCTGCTTGTGCGACTGCGCGTCGAAGTTGTGGTTCCCTATCCCACTCATCAGTGCTCCCCCTACTTCACCAAGTTCTGCATGGCCGCTTCCGCGAGTCGCCGCGCCCCGTCACACGGCTCAGGAAAGCGATCCTTGAAGCTTTGGTCGACCGAGAATGCCACCGCGAGATACTGGTCGTCTGCGGTGTCGATCATCAAATCGCAGCGGTCGGAGATACCTGGAATAGCCACTGTAATGGCTGGGAATCCTGCCACCGGATCGACGGGCTGCGGCTGCCCGGTGCGTTTGCCGTCAGTCCACGTCTCGATACCCTCGTGGAGGACTGGAACCAGGATGTTGGACGCGCCTGTCACGGTCCAAGTACATCCCGTGGCCTTGAGCGCGCCTACCTCCAGGCGGCGACCCGCACGGTCGATTTGCAAGCCGTCAAGCTGCGCTGTTGTCAGCAGACTGCACGGTTCTCTGCCATCCAAGCTGATCGTCTGAGGGCGCGTGGAAGAGGCGATCGTCGATGTCGGGGTCGTCGGCTCGCTGGTTTCGGTTGTCTGCGGAGTCGCTTTGCCGCCCGTGCTGCATGCTCCGATGAAGAGGAGCGCACACACCGCTGCGGCCAGGGGGATACGCATCGGTCAGAGGCCCCTGTCCTGCTGCATATCGCTTCTGTTCGTGTCCTCCACCAGGTGATATATCTTGGCGGCCTGGTCGAGTTGTTCAATGTTGAGGTTCAGTTCGTCCACGAAGCGCATCGCGACCTCGATGGCGGTGTTCGCATTCCTCTCGAAAACCTTGGCGGCATCCCTCGACACGTCATCTTCGGCCAGCGCCCTGCCAGCGAGGTTGTATCCTTCGAGATCCACGAAGTCCCGGATGGTGTCGCGGACGGCCTCGTAGCGGGCCTTGAGGGCCAGGATCTGGCCCGGCTCGATCTGCATGGTGACCGGTCCTGCCGACGCCGGAGCGCCGG
>JASLAV010001276.1 GCA_030146905.1 Lentzea sp.
GACGGTGCACCGCGGTACCGGATGCTCAGCACGATCAAGGAGTACGCCGCGCACCGGCTCGCCGAGGCGGGGGAGGCGGAGCCGGCCCGCCAGGCGCACCTCGCCTGCTTCACCGAGCTCACCGAGACAGCGGCCCCGCACCTGCTCCGCGCCGAACAGCTGACCTGGCTCGCCACGCTGAACGCCGAGCACGACAACATCACCGCCGCGATGCGTGGTGCGCTCGCGGCCGGTGAGGCGCACGCGGCGATGCGGCTGGCGGCGAGCGCCGGCTGGTACTGGTGGCTCGTCGGGCACAAGGCCGAGGGCCTGGAGCTGATCCTCGCCGCCACCGAGACGCCGGGTGAGGTGCCCGACGACATCCGGGCCTGGGTGTACGGCCTCGTCGTGACGTTCGTGAGCTCGGGGCTGGGTGACGAGCGCCAGGCCGCGGGGTGGATCCACCAGACCTACGAGCTCTACCAGCGCCTCCAGGTCCGCCACCCGATGCTGGGACTGGTCGCCTCGCTGGAGCGCATGTTGCGGGAGCCGGAGGAGATTCCGTCCGCGTGGGAGGTGGCGCTGGACAGCGAGGATCCCTGGGTGCGCGCGATAGGCCGGCTGCACCTCGGGAAGATGCGGATCGCGGTCGGCCAAGGCGGGCAGGAGGCGGACGAGCACCTGGAGGAGGCGCTCGTCGAGTTCCGGGTGCTCGGCGAACGGTTCGGGATCTCGTTCGCCCTGACCGAGCTGGCGGACCGCATCGCCACTCGCGGCGAGTTCGCCGAGGCGTGCGAGTACTACGAAGAGGCGATCGCGATCGTCGTCGAGATCGGTGCCGTCGACGACGTCATCCGGATGCGCGCGCGGCAGGCTCAGCTGTACTGGCTGCTGGGCGACAAAGACGCCAGCACGGCAGCCATGGCCGAGGCTGAGCGGTGCGCCGAAGCCGTCACCTGGCCGGACGCGCTCGCCATGCTGGCCCTCGCGAAGGCGGACCTCGCCCGGTGGAGCGGCGACGCCGACGAGGCGTACGAACAGCTCGGTGTCGCGACCGCCGTGTGGGGCACCGACGCGAGGCAGGTGAGCATCCGCGCCGCGACGCACGTACTGCTCGGCTACCTGACCGACGACCTCGACGAGGCCCGCGAGTTCCTCGGCGCCGCGTGCCAGGCGGCGGCCGAGGTGGGGTACGCGCCCATGATCGCGCAGGTGCTCGTCGCGATCTCGGACCTGGCACTGCGCCGCGACCGGCACGAGCACGCGGCCCAGCTGCTCGCGGCGAGCACCGCCGTGCGCGGAACACCGGATTGTTCACACCCCGACGTCGACCGGATCGAGCGGGCGGCACGAAGCCACCTCGGCGACGCGGCGTTCGACGAGGCCGTTCGAGCAGGGGCCGGGATGAGCTGGAGTGACCTGGTGGCGGTCGCACTCGCTTCCTGACACGCCGGACTGACACGGGCACGGCCCGTGTCAGCGCCGTGACAGTCCCGTGTCCGGCTCATCGGTGACCGTGGTGGCAACAACCACCACGAGGGGAAAACCGATGAACCACACGGCTTCCGTCCTGCACGGCCTGCCGATGGAGCGCGACGCGGGACCGTTCGACCCGCCCAGCCGGATCACCGCCGTGCGCGGTTCCAGGCCCGTCAGCCCCATGGTGTTCCCCGACGGTCACGAGGGCTGGCTGGTCACCGGGTACGACGCCGTGCGCCAGGTCATGGCCGACACCCGGTTCAGCAACCGCCAGGACATCGGCATCCTCCACGTGCCGTACGAGACGCCCGGCATGCCCGAGCAGACCGAGCCGTCCCCGCAGACGCCGGGCCTGTTCATCAGCATGGACCCGCCGGACCACACGCGGTTGCGGCGCAAGCTCACCGGCGCCTTCACGGTCAAGCGGATGAAGCAGCTCGAAGAGGGCATCATCGCGATCACCGAGCGGCAGCTGGACGAGCTGGCTCGCCTCACCCCGCCCGTCGACCTGGTTCGCGAGTTCGCGCTGCCGGTGCCGTCGCTGGTGATCTGCGAACTCCTCGGGGTGCCCTACGCGGACCGGGAGACCTTCCAGGCGAACTCGTCGAAGTTCATGGAACGGGGCGTGACGCTGGAGGACAAGGTGGCCGCGGTCGGTGCCATGTTCGGCTACCTCGCCGAACTGGTGACGAGCAAGCGCGCCGACCCCGGCGAGGACGTCCTGTCGGACCTGGCCCGCGACGAGGACCTCAGCATCGAGGAACTGTCCGGCATGGCCTTCCTGCTGCTGCTGGCAGGTCATGAGACCACCGCGAACATGCTGGCGCTGGGCACGTTCGCCCTCCTGGAACACCCTTCGGAACTGGCTGAGCTGCGCGAGAACCCGGATCTGCTGCCCGACGCCGTCGAGGAGCTGATGCGCTACCTGTCCGTCGCCGACATCTTCTTCCGCTACGCCGCGGAGGACATCGAGCTCGGGGGCGAAACGATCCCCGCCGGCGCGACCGTCGTCGTCTCGCTGCTGGCAGCCAACCGCGACCCGCGACGGTTCGAGAACCCGGACGTCCTGGACGTGCACCGCAAGGTCCGCGGTCAGGTCGCCTTCGGGCACGGTGTCCACCAGTGCCTCGGCCAGCAGCTCGCCCGCATCGAGATGCGCGCCGGCTTCGAGGGGCTGCTGCGCCGCTTCCCGACCCTTCGGCTCGCCGTCGAGGCGCGCGAGGTGAAGCTCAAGACGGACATGAACATCTACGGCGTCCACGAGCTCCCGGTCACCTGGGCCTGATCCACCGTCCACTTAGGAGAAATTCGTGAGCTCGCCCTTCTGGACCGGCACGCTCCCGGTCGACCTCGGGAGCGTCCGATGACGACACAACCCGCAATCCGGGTGCAAGGCCTGGAGAAGTCGTACAAGACGCTGAACGTGCTGCGCGGCGTGGACTTCGACGTGGCGCGGGGCAGCATCTTCGCGCTGCTCGGCTCGAACGGCGCAGGCAAGACCACGGTCGTGAAGATCCTCTCCACACTGCTGAAGGCCGACGCGGGAACGGTCGGCGTCAACGGCTTCGACGTCACCGCGCAGGCCGCGAACGTGCGGGAGTCCATCAGCCTCACCGGGCAGTTCGCCGCCGTCGACGAGATCCTCAGCGGCAGGGAGAACCTCGTGCTCGTCGCCCGGCTGCGGCACCTCAAGGGACCCGGCAGGATCGCGGACGACCTGCTGGCCCGGTTCTCGCTGACCGACGCGGGTGCGCGGAGGGTGTCGACCTACTCGGGCGGCATGCGCCGCCGCCTCGACATCGCCATGAGCCTCGTGGGGAACCCGCCGGTCATCTTCCTCGACGAGCCGACGACCGGGCTCGACCCCGAAGGGCGCCTCGAGGTGTGGCAGGCCGTCCGGGAACTCGCGGGCCAGGGCACGACGGTGCTGCTCACGACGCAGTACCTGGACGAGGCCGAACAACTCGCCGACCGGATCGCGATCCTGCACGGGGGCCGGATCATCGTGAACGGCACCCTCGCGGAGCTCAAGCGGCTGCTCCCGGCCGCCAAACGCGAGTACGTCGAGAAACAACCGAGCCTGGAGGACGTCTTCCTCGCACTCGTCGGT
Organism: Lentzea sp.; assembly: GCA_030146905.1. Next base: position 3,569 of record JASLAV010001276.1, read on the forward strand.
GCGCGCAAGGACTCACTCTCGAGTGAGGAGCGATGATGACCAAGCACTTCTTCGTCGACACAACCGTCCTTTTGGGACGCTCTTTGAGTCACATCACGCGCAGCCTGGACACCATCCTCACGACCGTCATCACGCCGATCGCCATGATGCTGATGTTCGTCTACGTGTTCGGTGGCGCGATCCAGACCGGATCTGACTCCTACGTGAACTACCTGCTGCCCGGCATCCTGCTCATCACGGTCGCCTCCGGCATCGCCTACACCGCGTTCCGGCTCTTCATGGACATGCAGAGCGGCATCTTCGAGCGGTTCCAGTCCATGCCGATCGCGCGGTCGTCGGTGCTGTGGGCGCACGTGCTGACCTCGCTGGTCGCCAACATGCTCTCGCTCGTGGTCGTCGTGCTCGTCGCCCTGCTCATGGGCTTCCGCTCGGGGGCCGGCCCGCTGGCCTGGCTCGCGGTCACCGGCATCCTGGTCCTGTTCACCCTGGCGCTGACGTGGCTCGCCGTCATCCCCGGCCTCACCGCGAAGTCGGTGGACGGCGCGAGCGCGTTCTCCTACCCGCTGATCTTCCTGCCGTTCCTCAGCTCGGCCTTCGTGCCCACCGGCACCATGCCCGGCCCGGTGCGCGCCTTCGCCGAGAACCAGCCGGTGACGTCCATCGTGAACGCCATCCGCGCCCTGTACACGGAGCAGCCGGTCGGCACCGACATCTGGATCGCCCTCGCCTGGTGCGTCGGCATCCTCGTCGTCGGGTACGTCCTCGCCACGATCACCTACCGCCGCAAGATCTCCTAGCGGACCTGTCGGCAAACACGAAACGGACGTGGTAGAGCCACCACGCTCCCGCCCACGGCAGGCTTCTGCCCATGCCGGGAATCTCCACCACCATACCGAGGCACCTCACGCTCGTCGTCAGCCAGCACTTCGCTTCCAGGCGCGGGTGCTGATCACCGGGCGCACCGGGGAAACGCTGGACGCGGCCGCTGATCAGCTCGGCGAGAACGCCGTGGCAGTCCGCAGCGACGCCACGTCGCTTTCCGGCATCGAGGAGCCGGCCGACCGGGTGAAGGCCGAGTTCGGCACGGTCGAAGCCCTGATCGGCAACTCGGGCGGCAACAACGGCTACGGCCCCTTCGAGACGATCACCGAAGAGATGTTCGACCGGAACATGGTGGCCAAAGCCAAAGGTCCCTGCTTCACGATCCGGAAACTCGTCCCGCTCATGGCGGAGGGCAGCGGCATCGTGCTCACCACGACGATCGTCAACGAGCTGGGCATGACGATGTTCAGCCCGTACGCGGCCAGCAAGGCGGCCCTG
>JASLAV010000110.1 GCA_030146905.1 Lentzea sp.
CCGCCCGGTGGTACCAGGCGAGCTCACGGTCGCCCTCCAGCCAGCACAGCAGCACCGGCACGCCGTCCATCGTGGACGGGAAGTCGACCAGCAGCGGCGCGAACCCCTTCAGCTCGGCACCGGTGCGCTGCACCGCCTCCATCAGCTCGTCGAGCCTGGCCTGCGCCGCCTTGAACTCCGGCAGGCCGCCCAGCGCGGAACCTCCCGAGGCGAGCTCGGCGGCGTCGGCGCGCAGGCGCACGATCTCGTCGAGCACCGGCAGCAGGCGTGCCAGTTCGGTCCGGGCTTCGGCGAGCGTGAACAGTCCCACGCCTCCAAGGCTGGCACAGTGGCGGAGATGACATGGCTACTGGGTGACCTCACCGTGAACCGGGTCGGCCTCGGCGCGATGCGCCTGCCGCAGCAGGGCACCGCGTTCGACCCCGGGGCCAGGCCGAGGGACCGCGCGCAGGCGATCGAGGTCCTGCGGACGGCCGTCGAGCTCGGCGTCAACCACGTCGACACGGCCGCCTTCTACTTCTCCGCCACGCGGTCGGCCAACGAGCTGATCAACAGCGCGCTCGCGCCGTACCCCGAGGACCTGGTCATCGTCACCAAGGTCGGGCCCGGCAGGACGCCGCAGGGGGAGTGGCTGCCGCCGGCGGCACCCGGTCAGCTCAGGGGACAGGTCGAGGAGAACCTGCGGCAGCTCGGGCGCGACCACCTCGACGTTGTCAATCTGCGGGTGAGCGGGATCGACGACGTGACAGCGCACTTCGAGCAGCTCGCCGCCCTGCGCGAGGCCGGGCTCGTCCGGCACCTCGGGCTGTCGAACGTCCGGCCGCACCACCTCGACCAGGCGCAGAAGATCGCGCCGGTCGTGTGCGTGCAGAACTCCTACGGGCTCGGGCACCACCCCGAGCAGGACGACTTCGTCGGCGTGTGCGGCGAGCGCGGCGTCGCGTTCGTGCCGTTCTTCGCGCTCACGGGCGCGAACAAGGAGGCGGGGACGTCCACCGAAGACACTGAGGACGACGAGGTCACCGCGATCGCCCGCGCGCACGGGGCGTCGCCCTCGCAGGTCCGGCTGGCGTGGACGCTCGCCAGGGGACCGCACGTGCTCGTCATCCCCGGCACGGGCGACCCGGCGCACCTGCGGCAGAACGTCGAGGCGGCCGCGCTGGTCCTCACGCCGGAGGAGCTCACCCGCCTCGACGCCCTGCACCTCAGCGGGAGCTGATCCGCCGGAACAGCCACGTGGACCAGCCGAACGCCACGACCAGCAGGCCGCCCGACCACGCGAGCGCCACCCAGCCCGACGTGACGGGAGCGCCCACGAGCAGGGCGCGCACGGTCTCGATCACCGGCGTGACCGGCTGGTGCTCGCTGACCACCCGCAGCACCGCCGGCATCGTGTCGACGGGCACGAAGGCGCTGCTCAGGTACGGCACGAACAGCATGAAGAAGCCGAGCAGGCTCGCGGACTCGACGGAACGCGCGATCACGCCGAAACCGGCCGCGAGCCACGACAGCGCGAGCACGTAGAGCATCAGCAGGCCCATCGCGAGCACCCACGCGACCAGCGAACCCGACGGCCTGAAGCCCATCAGCAGTGCGACCAGCACGACCGCGAACGTGGCCACGGCGTTGCGCGCCACGGACGCGACCACGTGGCCGGTGAGCACGGCGAAGCCGCTGATCGGCATCGAGCGGAACCGGTCGATCACGCCCTTCTTCATGTCGTCGGCCACCGACATGGAGGTGGAGGTGGCGCCGTAACCGGTGCACAGCACCAGGATCCCCGGGACCACGTAGTCCACGTAGGACTCGACGTGCCGCAGCGCGCCGCCGAAGACGTACACGAACAGCGCCATCATCAGCACCGGCAGCACGATCGCCATGATCACGAGGTCGAGGTTGCGGCGGCTCAGCCGGATGCTGCGGCCGACCAGCGTGAGCGAGGCCGTCATGCCGCCACCGCCGTCAGCGAGGTGAAGACGTCGTCCAGCGTCGGGCGGTGCGCGGACACCTTCACGGCACCGACCCGTGCCACCAGCAGGTCGTCCAGCACGCGGTGCAGGTGCAGCGCGCTGCCGTCGGACGGCACGCTCAACATCGGCCCGTCCGCCACGCCGCCGACCACGGACCGAGCGCGCAGCGCGTCCTCGGAGGACTCGAAGAGCAGGTCGAGCCGCGTGCCGCCGACCGAGTTCTTCAACGCGTCCGCGGTGCCGTCCGCGACCACGCCTCCGTTGTGCAGCACGACGATCCGGTCGGCCAGGCGGTCGGCCTCCTCCAGGTACTGGGTGGTGAGGAAGATCGTCACGCCGTCGCGCACCAGGTCGCCGATCGCGTCCCACATCGTCGTGCGGCTCACGGGGTCGAGTCCGGTGGTGGGTTCGTCGAGGAACAGCAGCCGCGGCTTCGCCACCAGGCTCATCGCCAGGTCCAGGCGCCGCCGCATGCCGCCCGAGTACGTGCGCACCCGCCGGTCGGCCGCGTCCACCAGGTCGAAGCGCTCCAGCAGCTCGGCGGCGCGCGACCGGGCCGCCGTCCGCGCGGAACGGCGCAGCCTGGCCATCATGACCAGGTTCTCGCGCCCGGTCTGCTCCTCGTCCACCGCCGCGTACTGCCCGGTCAGGCTGATCACCCCGCGGACGGCGGCGGCCTGCCGCACCACGTCGAACCCGCACACGCGAGCCGACCCGCCGTCGGGCCTGGTCAGCGTGCTGAGCACGCGGATCGTGGTCGTCTTGCCCGCCCCGTTCGGCCCGAGCAGCGCGAGCACCGACCCCTCCGCGACCATCAGGTCCAGGCCGGTGAGCACCGTGGTCGAGCCGTACCTCTTCGTCAGACCCTCTGTCTCGACGATCATGGAACCCCCTTTTATGCGTATCTCGTACGCAAAACCTGAATTAGCGTATGACATACGCACCTGTTTGACTAGAGGGCATGAAGAGGGGGCGCAAGCCGACCATCGACGCCGCCGACATCACGCGGGCCGCCATCGCGGTCGCGGACGCCGAGGGCCTCGCCGCCGTGTCGATGGCCCGTGTCGCGCAGGAGATGGGCAACGCGACGATGGCCCTCTACCGGCACGTGAAGAGCAAGGACGAGCTGCTCACCCTGATGGGCGACGCCGCGATGGACGAGCCGCCCCCGCTGCCGGACGGCGACTGGCGCGACCGCCTCGGGTTCTGGGCGAAGGCCGTGCTCAGGGCCATCGGCAAGCGGCCGTGGTTCCTGCAGATCCCGATCAGCGGCCCGCCGACGGGACCGAGGAGCCTCGCGTGGTTCGACAGGGGGCTGAGCGCCCTGGAGGGCACGCCGCTGGAGGCGGGGGAGAAGGTCGGCATCGTGATGGGCCTGATGACCTTCGTGCACGGCGAGGCGAAGCTCAGCAGCACGCTGGTCAAGGGCTTCGAGGACAACCCCGCCGCGTTCAGCCGCGAGTACGGGCGGCGGCTGCGCGAGCTCGTCGACCCCCGCGCGATGCCCGCGCTCGCCGAGGTCGTCGCGTCCGGGGTGTTCGACCTGGACGACCTCTTCACCGCCGAGGACGCCGAGGCCGAGTTCGACTTCGGGCTGCACCTGTTCCTGGAAGGCGTCGCGGCACACATCGGAGGGCGCGCATGACGTACGCGGCGATCATCCTCACCGGAGGCAGCGGCGAACGGCTCGGCGGCGTCGACAAGGCCGCACTGTCCTATCGGGATGCGACACTGCTCGACCACGTGCTGTCGGTTGTGGACGATGCGGTCACCAAGGTCGTTGTGGGACCGGAGAAGGACGTTCCCGGCGTCGTGTGGGCACGGGAGGACCCACCCGGTGGCGGTCCGCTCGCCGGACTGGCCGCCGGCCTCGCCGAAGTGGACGCCGAGTGGGTCGCGGTCCTCGCCGTCGACCAGCCCGGCCTCACGAAGGACACGATCGCGCGCCTGAGGAACGCACGCGCCAACGCCGTGCTCGCCGACGACCGCGTCCAGTGGCTGATCGGCGTGTGGCGCACCGCTGACCTGCGCGAAGCCCTCCCCGAAGATCCACGCGACCAGCCGCTGCGCAAGACTCTCCAGCGGCTGGACCCCGTCGAGGTGCCCGCGTCGCCCGGTGAGGCGCGCGACGTCGACACACCCGCCGACCTGGACACCCTTCACAGCGGTTGAACAGGCGGGGGGTAAGACTGTTCCACTACCGGTAAACCCTGTTCTGCATGGAGGCCCGCACGTGACCGAGCCCGCCGCCGAGGCAACGCCGAACGCATCGGCGCCCGTCACCCCGGCTCGTGACGCCCAGCTGCTCGAACGCACCGTGTTCGAGGTGAAGCGGGTGATCGTCGGCCAGGACCGGCTCGTCGAGCGGATGCTCGTGGGTCTGCTGGCCAAGGGCCATCTGCTGCTCGAAGGTGTGCCGGGTGTCGCGAAGACGCTCGCCGTCGAGACGTTCGCCCGCGTGGTCGGCGGGTCGTTCTCGCGCGTGCAGTTCACGCCGGACCTGGTGCCCGCCGACATCCTCGGCACCCGCATCTACCGCCAGTCCACCGAGACGTTCGACGTCGAGCTGGGCCCCGTCGTCGCGAACTTCGTGCTCGCCGACGAGATCAACCGCGCGCCCGCCAAGGTGCAGTCGGCGATGCTCGAGGTGATGGCCGAGCGGCACGTGTCGATCGGCGGCCGCACGTTCCCGATGCCGAACCCGTTCCTGGTGCTGGCGACGCAGAACCCGATCGAGAACGAGGGCGTGTACCCGCTGCCGGAGGCGCAGCGCGACCGGTTCCTCTTCAAGATCCAGGTCGAGTACCCGACCGCGGAGGAAGAGCGCGAGATCGTCTACCGCATGGGCGTCGAGGCGCCCACGCCGAACCAGGTCCTCTCGCCGGAGGAGCTGGTGCGCCTGCAGGGCGTGGCGTCGCGCGTCTTCGTCCACCACGCGCTCGTCGACTACGTGGTGCGCCTCGTGATCGCGACCCGCGCACCGGCCGAGCACGGCCTCACCGACGTCGCCGGCTGGGTCGCCTACGG
>JASLAV010000128.1 GCA_030146905.1 Lentzea sp.
TCCACCAGCTACTGGGTCATGGGCGCGTTCATGGCGGTGCTGGGCGCGGGCATCGGCCTGGTGATGCAGGTGCCGGTGATCGTCGTGCAGAGCACCACCGGCTACAGCGACCTCGGCGTCGCGACGTCGGGGATCAGCTTCCTGCGCACCATGGGCAGCTCGTTCGGCGTCGCGATGTTCGGCACAATCTACACCAACCGGCTGCCCCACAACCTGGTGGTCCCGCCGGGCGTCGACCCGCGCGCCATCGCGAGCCCGGCCGCCGTCCACGCGCTGCCCGACGCCGTCAGGGCACCGATCGTGAACGGGTACGCCGAGACCGTGCAGACGATGTTCATGATCGCCGCCCCGATCGGTCTCGTGGCGCTGGCCGTCGCGTTCTTCCTGCCGCAGGTCCAGCTGCGCGACACCTCACGTGCCGCCGCGACGGGCAACAGCGGCGTGGGTGAGAGCTTCGCCGCACCGCCGTCGAACTCCTACGACGAGCTGCGCAAGCTCGTGTCGACCGTGGTCGCGAAGTCCGAGGACGACCCCGGCCCCGCCGTGCTGCGGCGTTCCGGCGTCGACCTCCCGCTGGAAGAGGCGTGGCTGCTCGGACGCGTGTACCGCGCGTCCACGGACGACGGCGTGGCCACGCTCGCCGAGCTCGCCGAGATGACGAAGGTGCCCGGCGGCATCTTCGAACCGACCGCGCAGGCGCTCGTGCGGTCGGGCCACCTGGCGTTCAGCGACGACGGCTACCGGTTCACCGACCGCGGCGCGGAGGTCTTCACCCAGCTGGTGGAGGCGTGGCGGCGCTGGCTGCTGGAGCAGCTGCGGGACTGGCACGAACCGGACCAGCGCGACTTCGCCCGCGCGCTCGACTCGTTCACCGACGAGCTGATCGAGAGCGGCCGGCAGATGAGCCGCGTCTAGGGCGGGCGTGGATCCATGCGATTGCATCGTGGGCGTCGAGCCCGACGGGCCTGCCGCCGTGCCGTTGCGGTGCCCCTGCTGGTCTCCGGGTTCGGGGATGACAGCCTGGCCGGGAGTGATCCGCGTGACGAGTGGCAGCCCGTTGCCGTCGGCGAGCTGATGGATCTTCGTCGGCAACCCGCTCCTGGAGCGAGCCAGAACGCTCGACTTTGCCAGACACCCCCTGGGGATCCGGCCAATGGCCTCGGGTCAGGCCCGCTTGCGGCTCGTGATCTTGTCAGAGAGCTGCTGCACATCGGCGGGGTCCGCGTCCCGGGCGAGGGCGACGTAGTGGTCCATGACGGCCGGCCGGTAGCGCACGGGCCGCGTCTGTGCTGGGGCGAGGCGGGTGAGCTCGGTGATCGTGAGGTCTTCGTCCGCGATACCGCGGAACGAGATGCCGTCGGCGGTCTCCACGTCGAACATCAGGACCACGCGTGGACTGCCGTCGCTGCTGACCTCCCGCCAGTCGACGAGAACGCCGAGCGATTCCCGGCTCAGGTCGGGCCTGAGCTGCTCCATCAGATCGTTCAGAATCGCCCCGTCCCGATGGGTCGCCGTCTGCCAGGACGATCAACCTCTGCCGGACACGCCCCCGCCCTCCCGTCCCGAAAGATCACCCGAGCGGACCAGGGCGTCCGCGTGTATCCACATGCGACCCTGAAGTCGTGAGGACCACGCGAATCGGGTCGTTCAACGTGGAGAACATGTTCGAACGCCCCAGGGTGATGGGCCGCAACGCCACCGAACACGCGGCCCCGATCCTGGCCGCCCACGCACGTTTCAACGAGCTCATCGCCGCCGAGACCTACTCCCCCGCCGTCAAGGAAGAACTCAAGGAACACCTCGTGACCCTGCGGTTGCTCCGCGGTGACCGGAGCACGTACGCGGTCCTGCGCCGCATCCGCGGCCGGTTCCTGGCACGGCACCGCACCGGCGAAACCTCAGTCGTGGCAAGCGGTCGCGAGTCGTGGGTCGGCTGGGTCGAGCTCACCACGGAACCCATCAGCGAGCTCGCGACGCGCCACACGGCCCAGGTGATGCGCGACGTCGGCGCCCACGTGCTCGGCGTGGTCGAGGCGGAGTCCCGCGAGCTGCTGCACATGTTCTCCGCCAGCATGCTCAAGCACGTCGGCTGGACCCCGTACGAGGAGGTCCACCTCATCGACGGCAACGACGAGCGCGGCATCAACGTCGGCCTGCTGACCCGCGACGCGCACGAGGTCATCACCATCAGGACGCACGTGTACGCCAAGGACAAGTCCGGCGTGGTCTTCTCCAGGGACTGCGCCGAGTACCACGTCCGCACCCCTGCGGGCCCCGAGGTGGTCGTGCTGGTGAACCACCTGAAGTCCAAGGGCTACGGCACTCCCGGCGACCCGATCGGCGCCCGCCGCCGCTTCCGCCAGGCCGTCCGCATCGCCCGCATCGTGAACCGCCTGCGCGACGAGGGCCACGAGCACATCGCCGTCGTGGGCGACCTCAACGACACCGCGGACAGCGAGGCGTTGCGCCCGCTGTTCCAGCGCACCGGCCTGCGCGACATCAGCGAGCACGAGAACTTCGACTGGGACCACCGCCTCGGCACGTACCGCGGCGTGAACGAGAGGGGCAAGATCGACTACGTCCTGCTCACCCCTCCGCTGTTCGCCAAGGCCGTCGGCGGCGGGATCTTCCGCAAGGGCGTGTGGCGCGGCCCGCGGACCAAGAACCGCTGGGACGTCTACGAAACCATGACCAGCGAGGTGCACGCGGCCAGCGACCACGCCGCGATCTACGCCGACATCGACTGGAACGCCTAGATCAGCTCGACCGTCACCTCGATGACGTCTCCCGGTCCCACGTCGTTCTTCTTGCGCACAGCGGCTTTCACCGGCAGCACGTAGCACCCCGACTGCTTGTCGGGGAAGACCGATGTGGACCAGGTGCTGGTGCCCACGCCGACGCGCACCTTCACCGACCCGAAGCCCGCGCCCGGCGTGGCGACGTCGCGGATCCGGTCCGACACGTCCTCTGGCAGCGTCACGAAGGTCCACGTGTCCATGCGGCGGGCGTCCCAGATCCACAGCTCCGCGTCGAAGACGAACATCGGCCCATTCTCACAGAGGCGCCCTGACGCGGAAGCACTCGTCGGCCAGCGCGAGGGCGAGCCGGACCTATCCGTGCGGCGCCCACCTCCGCACGAGTTCCAAGAACACGATCAGATCCTGCCGCACGCCCTCCAGACGCGCCCGCACCTCCGCGATCCGGATCCCACACGCCGAAGCCGTCCGCGTTCCCGGCATCCGGTCACAACCGCGCCAGGCCACCGCGAAACTCCAGTCCCGGATCCGGGCTGTGGCCGAGCCGGGGCCTCTCGTCGTCCGGCAGCCACAGCCGACCGCGCCAGTCCTCCAGCCCCGTGCAACATCCCGGCTCGACCTCCATGCCCGCCTCGGCGTCGCACACGCGCACCTCGCCCGCTCCGCCCGAGCAGCTCGACGTAGCCGCCAGTAACCTCCACCACCGGCTTCATCTCGATCACCAGCCCATGGTGTGACTCTCGCTCACCCCAGGTGTCCAGTTCCGCGTCTCCGCGCGCCACCGTTCCCCCGTTGGAGTGACGAACGCCACCAACCGGATCGGTCGGTTTACCTACCGAATCGGTCGGTGAACGCCGTAAAGTCGATTCCATGCCACGACAGCCCAGGACCGGCGTAGACGAGAGGATCCTCGACGCCGCCGCCGCGCTCTTCGCGCGGCACGGGTTCGAGCAGACCTCGTTGAAGTCGCTCGCGGACGCTGTCGGCCTGTCCAAAGCCGGCCTGCTGCACCACTTCCCGAGCAAAGACGCTCTCTTCGAAGCGGCGTGGGAGCAGAGCCGCGTCATCTGCCGGCACGTGCTCGACATGGTCGCGGACATGCCCGCGGGGCCCGCGCGGGAGCGGCGGTCGATCGAGCTGCTCACCGACTACGCGCTGGACCGGCCGGGAATGGTCTCGCTGCTGTTCAGGTCGATGACGGCGCCGGGTGAGGACCCGCAGCAGGCGCAGGACGAACTGCTGCTCAACGAGATGTTCGTGATCGAACCCCAGACGGAACTGCCACGCGCGGTCCGGATCGTCGGCGCGCTCAGCGCCATGGCCGTGCTCACCCTGCTGGCCAACCAGGAGGGTGGCGACAAGACGACGTGGCGCCCCTTGATCCTCGCTACCTGTTATGACGCACTCGGGCACCGGGAGGCCTGACCACCATGGCGAAACTGCTCTACAGACTGGGAAAGGGTGCGCACAGGCACCGTCTCCTGGTCGTTCTGATCTGGCTGCTCGTGCTCGTCGGTTCCGGCGTCGGCGCCTTCACGCTGGGCGGTGAGACGTCGAACTCGATGTCCATCCCCGGCCAGGAGTCGACCACCGCGCTCGAGCGCATCCAGGAGAAGTTCGGCTCCGGTGAGACCGCTTCCGCCCGTGTCGTCCTGAAGGCGCCAGAGGGCCAGAAGCTGCCCCAGCACGTCAAGGCGATCACCGACCTGGTGGCCGACGAGTCGACGCTCAAGGGCGTGCGCTCGGCGACCAACCCGCTCGACCCGGCGGCGCCCAGCGTCAACCGCGACGTGAACGTCGGCTACAGCACCGTCACCTACGACGTGAAGCCCGGTGAGGTCACCGACGAGCAGCGCGCCGAGCTCACCGAGGTCGTCGACAAGGCTCGCGCGGCCGGACTGACCGTCGAGGTCTCCGGCACCGCCATGCAGGAGACGCCGCACGTCGGCGGGCCGGCGGAGGCCATCGGTGTCGTGCTGGCGCTGGTCGTGCTCGCGCTGACCTACGGCTCGCTCGTGACCGCCGGCATGAACCTGCTCAGCGCCGCCATCGGCGTCGGCATCGGCACGCTCGGCATCACCATCGCGACCGGGTTCATGGACCTGCAGTCCACCACGCCGATCCTCGCCTCGATGCTGGGACTCGCGGTCGGCATCGACTACGCGTTGTTCATCATCAACCGCTACCGCCAGGAGCTGCGCCGCGGCTCCGACGTCGGCCACGCCGTCGCCACCGCCGTCGGCACGGCCGGCTCCGCTGTCGTCACGGCCGGTCTGACCGTCGTCATCGCGCTGGTGGGCCTCGCGATCGCGAACATCCCGTTCCTCACGCAGATGGGTGTCTCGGCCGCCGCCACGATCGTCGTCGCGGTGCTGATCGCCATCACGCTGGTGCCCGCGGTGCTGGGCATGCTCGGCCGCCGCGTGCTCACCCGCAAGGAGCGCGCCGCCACCGACGCCGAGCCGAAGGACCGCGGCATCATCCGCGGCTGGGGCGGTGCGGTCACCCGCAACCGCGTCGCGGCGCTGCTGCTCTCCGTCGTGGCGCTCGGCATCATCTCGATCCCGGTGGCGTCCATGGACACCACGCTGATCCAGAAGCCGCCGGCGAACTCCACGCAGGAACGCGCCGACCAGATCCTCGCGCAGGGCTTCGGTGAGGGCTTCAACGGCCCGATCATCGTGCTCGTCGAGGGCGACGGCGCCGCGGCGACGGCCACCAAGGCCGCCGAGCCGATCGCGAAGCTGTCCGACGTCGCGCTCGTGACGCCCGCGCAGCCGAGCCAGGACGGCAAGTCCGCGATGCTCACCGTGATCCCGAAGTCCGGCCCGGACAGCGCGCAGACCGAGCAGCTCGTCGCCGACCTGCGCGCCGAACTGTCCGACCTGGACGGCGGCAGGGCCTACGTCACCGGCGCCACCGCGGTGAGCGTGGACGTGGCCACGTCGCTGGACCGCGCGCTGCCGATCTACCTCGCGGTGGTCGTGGGCCTCGCCCTGATCCTGCTGGTCCTGGTGTTCCGCTCGCTGCTGGTGCCG